>NZ_JBJMQP010000033.1:0-19681 GCF_045802625.1 Hyalangium sp.
AAGCGGCGCGCAAGGCGGCCGAGGCGGCGCGCAAGGCGGCGGCCGAGGCGGCGAAGAAGGCGGCGGAGCAGGCCAAGAAGGCCGCGGCGGCGAAGCAGGCGGCGGAGGCCGCGAAGGCCGCGGCGAAGAAGGCCGCCGAGGAGGCCAAGGCCAAGGCGCAGGACAAGAAGGACCCCGCGGCGGCGAAGAAGGCCACCGAGGCGGCGCAGGCGGCGGCCAAGGAGGCCGTGGCGCGCCAGAAGGCGGCCGATGCCGCCCAGAAGGCCGCGGAGGCCGCGAAGGCCCAGGCCGCCAAGTCCATCGAGACGGCGAAGAAGGCCACCATCGAGGCCAACGTCGCGGCCAAGGCCGAGGGCAAGCCCGAGCCCTTCCCGCTGCGCAACGAGCTGGAGAAGACCCAGTACGAGGACGGGCACGTCGACGCCGCCGAGAAGCTGGGCGCCGCCATGGCCCCCACCAAGGCGGAGATGCAGGGCCAGCTCGACGTCAACCGTGAGTACGACAAGCTCGCGCAGAAGCCCGAGACGCGCCAGGCGCTCGACAAGCTGGGCATCAAGGACGGCAACGGCCTGAAGGACTACGGCCAGCAGCTCGCTCGCGCCGCCGACGGTCAGGCCGCCGGGGATGCCGCCGCCAAGAAGCTGGAGTCCGCGCGCAAGGGCACCGACGCCAAGGCGCTCTCCGAGATTCTCCAGGCCTCCGCCAATGCGGCGGGTGACGCCGGCAAGCTCCTGGCCGATCCGAAGGTGGCCGACGCCATCGCCGGCGGCAAGAGCCCGCGCGAGGCCGTCGTGGCCAAGAAGGCCGACGAGCTGCCCGCCGAGCAGAAGCAGAACCTGGAGAAGATTGGCGTCAAGCCCGAGGAGTTCGTCGCCGCCACCCCGAAGGCCCAGGAGCACCTGACGGCCGCCGGTGAGGCCGCCGCGAGCGGCAAGGCCGACAAGGCGCTCGAGGAGCTGCGTGGCGCCTCCGCCGAGGGCTCGCGCGCCCTGGCCGAGAAGGGCGTCGCGGAGCTGGCCAAGCAGCAGCAGGGCATCGGCCGCGACCTGCTCAGCGATCCGAAGATGGCCAAGGCCGTCCTCGACGACAAGGCCACCGCGGACTCCGTCGGCAAGATTCTGGGCGGCGACGCGGACGCGAAGCTGCAGGGCGTCACGGAGCTCGCGAAGAACGATGCCACCCGGGAGCTGGCGCTCAAGACCGCGGGCAAGGATCCCCAGGTCCAGGACGCGCTCAAGAAGGTGGGCATCGAGGGCAAGGACCTGGAGAAGCTCGGCAAGGGCGCCGCGGGCGTGCTCGAGGCCGCTCAGGCCAAGGAGCCTGGCAAGGCCCTCGCCGCGCTGACCGAGGCCTTCAAGGCCAACCCGGACCTCATCAAGGGAGACCTCGGCAAGAAGCTCTTCGACAACGTCGCCAGCAAGCTGACGGGCATGGCGAAGGACTTCGTCTCCGACCCCAAGGTGCGCGAGGCGGTGCTGGCTGGCGGCTCGGCGGCGCTCGACGCCCTGGGCAAGCTCGGCGACCCGGCCACGGCGCTCCAGGGCCTGACGGACCTGGCCAAGAACGACAAGCTGCGCGACACGGTGGCCAAGGTGGCCGGCGCGGCCAAGGGCGTCCAGGAGGCCCTCGCCAAGGTGGGCCTGGAGCCCAAGGATCTGCTCAACGTCAAGGACATGCTGCCCTCCGTCCTGGACGCCGCGCAGAAGGCGGCCGGTGGCAACCTCGGCGGCGCCATCGACAGCCTGCGTGACGCGCTGAAGAAGGGCGGCCCCCTGAGCGAGAAGATGCTCAAGGGCCTCGCCGAGCAGCTCCCCGCCGGGACGGCCCAGAACATCCTGAAGGACCCGGCCGTCATCAAGCAGATCATCAACAACGACGCCGCCTTCGACTCCATCAAGCAGCTGGTCGACGGCAAGACGCTCGAGGGCATCGGCGGCCTGCTCAACAACGCCGAGCTGCGCAACTCGGTGCTCGACGCGGCGGGCAAGGACCCCAAGGTCCAGGATCTGCTCAAGAAGGCGGACCTGACCATCAACGACCTGAAGCAGGCCGGCGACGCGGCGCCCCACCTCTTCGAGGCCGGCAAGGCCCTGTTCGGCGGCCAGAGCCCCGACTGGCAGAAGGCCCTCACCGAGCTGGGCGCGGCGGCCGGCGCGGCTCCGCAGCTGCTGGAGAAGCTGGGCGCGAAGATCGCCGACAAGCTGCCGCCCGAGGTGACGACGAAGCTCACCAACCTGGGGATTACCCCGGAGCACCTCAAGGAGGCGGGCGCGGCGCTGCCCCACCTCATCAACGCGGCGAAGGCCTTCCCGGAGAACCCCCAGGAGGCGCTCAAGGAGATCGGCCAGGCCCTCAAGGGCTCGCCGACGGTCGTCTCCGACGTCGTCGCCAAGATTGGCGAGAAGCTCCAGCCGGGCCTGCTCAAGGACGTCCTCACCGACAAGGACCTGGTCAAGCAGCTCGTCACGGACGAGAAGCTGCACGACTCCCTCGGCAAGCTCTTCAGCGGCACCCCCGAGGGCATCAAGGAGGGCCTGCGCGGCATCTCCGCCGACGCCCCGGCGATGAACGCCATCGCCAGCTCGCTGTGGAAGAACGACGGCCTGCGCGAGAAGCTGCAGAAGGTGGGCTTCGAGTCGGCGGCGGACCTGGCGGACGCGGGCTCGGCGCTCGATGACGTGATGAACCTGAAGGACGCCCTCACGGCGAATCCTCCGGACATCAAGGCCGCCATCGAGTCGGGCATGGGCATCATCAACGACCTGCCCGAGGGCCTGAAGAACAAGATTGGCGACAAGCTCACCAAGACCCTCCACCTGCCCGAGGGCCTGTCGGACATGGTCCTGCAGGGCGCCGAGGCCTTCAAGGACCCCGAGGTGCGCCAGCACTTCAGCGAGGCGGTGGAGGCCTTCGGCAAGCACGACGTGGGCGGCTTCATCCGCGCCATGGGCGCCACCGGCGAGACGCTGGCCACCAAGCACCCGGACCTGGCCACGGGCTTCCTGGACATGATGGGCAAGATGCCCGGCAGCGTGGGCCGCTTCTTCAGCGACCACTCGCTCAACGAGGGCCTGGTGAAGTCGGGCGCCATCGGCGAGGTCTTCCAGGCCACGCAGAAGCTGGCCTCCGGCGACATCACCGGCGCGCTGGGTGACCTGATGCAGGGCGCGGGCAAGGTGATGGGCTACGGCGAGCACTTCAAGCTCGAGGCCCCCATCTTCCACCACCCGAGCGTGACGCTGCCCTTCGGCAAGGAGGGCCTGGAGCTGATGGGCAAGATGGCCAAGCAGTTCGTCGAGGCCCTGCCGGAGAAGGTGCGCACCACCATCGAGACGAAGATCGCCGAGGCGGTGGCCAAGGCGGGCGGCTCGGCGATCCCGGGCGGCGGCATCATCAACGCCATCGGCGACGGCAAGGACCTGATCGACGAGCTCGGCAAGGACAACAAGGACTGGGTGAGCATCGGCCTGAAGGGCGCCGAGGTGGCGCTCGACGTGGCGGGCACCTTCGGCATCGGCGGCCTCACCGGCCCGCTGCGTGGCGTGGTGGGCACCATCGACGTCCTGCACGACGCCTCGAACATGATCAGCGACGTGAAGCAGTTCGGAAACGAGTTCGCTTTCGGAACGGCCTGACCGGCACGCGCCGGGCGATGACCTCGGGCGCTGGCATCACCCCTCGCGGGGTGGGGCTGGCGCCCGTTGTCTTTTCAGGGTCCGGAAACGAAGAAGGGGCGCACGGGGCGCCCCTTCGGGGAAGATGGGTGAGGGCGGCGGGCGCCGCGCGTCTCAGCGCTCCTTGGAGCGGATGAAGGCCACGGCGCTGGCGACCTTCTGGGCGTCGGTGCCGGTGATTTCCAGCATCCGGTCGGCGGGCACGCCCTTGAAGAAGACGCGGACCTTCTTCTTCGCCTCCTCCACGTAGTGGTCGTAGTTCGGGTCGCTCATGCCCATCTTGCGCGCCTTGGGGCGCTCGTCCTGCATCTGGTCCCACGAGTAGATGAAGGCATCGGGCTTCACGCCGTAGAGCGTCCAGGTGACGCTGTGCAGGGCCACGCGCGTCTTGCCCTGGGTGAGCTTCTCGAGGGCCGCCTGGTAGAAGGGGGCCATGCGTGCGTCGGCGCCCTCGACGTTCAGGTTGGGGAGCACCTGGCGGGCCTTGGGATCCTGGGAGATGGTGCGCGCGATGTCATCCTGCAGCACGAGGTGGAGGTTGGCCTGCGCGGCGGCCTGCTTCATCCAAGCCGTCGGCTCGTTGATGGGAGAGGCGTCGAACACGACGGTGAAGCGATCCATGACGAGGGGGCTCCAGAAGGGGTGAAGGGTGGGGCGAGCATACACGGGACTCCCGGAGTCCCGCGATGGCCTGGTGACTCAGAAGCCGAGGCTCTCGATGAAGGGGGCGATCTCCTCGGCCATCTTCTGGTGGGACTCGGCTGTGGGGTGCCAGTCCTCGCCGTAGGGGTCGCCCACGATGGGCGTGTATTCGAAGTAGTGGACGTTGGGGATGCCGCTCTCGTCGACCATCGCGTGGACCCACCTCTTCATCTTGGTCCAGTGCTGGCGGCCGGCCGGGTAGTTGTCATTCATCATCGGCCCGACGGAGCAGATGATTTTCGCCGAGGGGTAGTATTCGCGCAGCTGCCGGACGAACGCCTTGTAGGCGTCCTTGAAGCCCTTCTCGTCCGGGGCGCTCGGGAGCGTGTCGCCCTCGACGATGACGTTGAAGTCGTTGTTGCCCAGGTTGATGATGATGAGGTCCGGCACGAAGCGCGAGGTGTGCCACGTCGACTCCTCGTCATCGGGGAAGATGCGCGGGTAGAGGCCGGGGAAGGTTTTCGTCGGGTCCGTGGTGCCGTTGAGGTTGCGGTAGACGCCCGTGCCCGAGATGCAGGTGGTCATCAGCTCGGCGTTGAAGCGGCGGGCCAGCAGCGAGCCGTACGCCTTGGAGATGTCCTCGTTCTTCGAGTGGTAGCCGGTATTGGGCTCGGTGAATTTCGGGGCGTAGATGCGCACCTCGTTGCCGTAGCCGCAGGTGATGGAGTCGCCGATGACTTCGATCTTCTTCTCCGGGGGTGCAGGCGGCGCCAGCAGCACGCCCTGGAGGCTCAGGCCGAGGAACTGGATGCGCCCGGCATAGGGCTCGGTGCGCTTGACGATCTCCACGGTGTGCTCGCCCGGCTTCAGGTTGCGCGCGCCGCGGAGCATGGCCCTCTTGCCCGGTAGGAGCTGGACCTTGGCCGCCTCCTTGCCGTCGACGAGGATGTTGACCCAGTTGGTGTGCTCGTCGCCGCCCTCGCCCAGGTCTTGAAAGGCCACGTCCACACCGGTGCAGTCGCAGCGGAAGCGGATGGTGCCGCCCGAGTGGGTGTAGATGGGGCCCTCGGGGTCGGCCTCCTCGTCCATGCGCCCGATGCGTTGCAGGTTCGGGTCATCCACGGCGTAGTCGAACCAGGGATCGAACGGCTCGCAACCGGCCATGGCGAGGACCGGCAACAGCCAGACGAAGCGGGAGCGGCTCATGTGTGTCTCCTCCGGGCGGCGAGTATCGCCCAGGAGGAGGGGAGCGTCACCCGGGGGAGTCCGGCCCGGAGGGACCGGAGCGCGGCGAGCCCGGTGGGGGACCGAGCTGTTCGATTTCATACCCGCGCGGGTAGCTGGCGTGGGGCAGGCGGGTGACGAGCCGTGGCTGCCGGCGCTCGGGGAAGTAGCGCAGGGCGTGACTCCGGGCGCGCAGGAGGCTCCGCACGGCGAGTGACACCGGAGCGGAGGGGCGGGGGAAGCCGAAGGCCTCGCGCAGCGGGTCATCCATCATGGCGTGGACGAAGGGCCGGCCGAGCCGGCGCAGGGGCCGGGGGAGGTACCAGCCGAGGAACAGCTCGCGCGTGGCCTCGCCGATGCGGCGGTTGCTCTCCGAGTAGCGGAAGTGGGTGCGCTCGTACTCCACGTTGAAGCGCTCGAGGGCCTCGGGGGTGGAGGGGATGTCGTGGATGTTCATCCTCCGCCCCACGTTGCGCCAGAAGACCCAGGTGGCCCGCTGTTCGTGCGCGCTGTAGGGGCGCCAGCCGAAGCGGGAAATCCACCGGCCCGGCTCGAAGGCGAAGGTGGAGAGGACGTAGAGGTAGTCCTCGTTGGAGATGGGGAAGCGGTGGTGGATGTGATTCATCCGCCGCAGGGCGCGCCGGCCGCGCTCGCTGTCGTAGCCGTGCTCGACGAACTCGGCGATGAGCAGCTCGGTGTCGTCGTAGCGCTTCTGCGCGCGCTGGAGGAACTCCCCGGTGGTGTCGAGCAGACCGCTGATGCTCGGGACGGCGAAGGTGCGGAAGAGGGCGAACTCGAGCGCCTTGCGGCTGTCCCAGGGGAAGTCGTGGTACCAGCTCAGGAAGAGGATGCGCTGATCATCCTTCTCCGGGTCGAGCCGCTGGATTTCCTCGAGGAGGGTGCGTCGCGGGAGCATGGGGAGCCAGGAGGCGAACGTAACGCGGACCGCCGGGCCGTGCAGTCTTCCCCCGGCGAGCAGGCCGGTCCACGGGCGAGTGCAGGAATTGCGTCGGGTGGGCGGGAGGCGCGGCCTTTGCGCCCCGTGCGAGCGGGCTTCCGAGGGAGCGGGGCTGGGAACGGCCATTGCACAGGGGCGCGGGAGACCTGACCCCAGGAGGGGACTCATGAACAAGCTTCAGCGCATCCTCGTGCCCGTCGACTTCTCCGAGACCTCGAAGCGGGCGCTGGAGTACGCGCACTTCTTCGCCAACCGTTTCGACGCGAAGCTGGACGTGCTGCACGTGTGGCGCCCGTCGGAGTACGCGGGAGACGAGATGGTGGTGCTCACGCGCAGCGAGCCCGAGCTCACCCTGTCCACCTTCCTGCGCAACCACGCGGACCAGCAGCTCTCGGCCTTCCTGAAGGACGTGCCGCACTCGAAGCAGCTGCTGGAGTCGGGAGACCCCGCGCAGGTCATTTCGAAGGTGGCGGGCGAGGGCGGCTACGACCTCATCATCATGGGCACGCATGGGCGCACGGGCCTGTCGCACCTGATGCTGGGCAGCGTGGCGGAGAAGGTGGTGCGGCTGGCGCCCTGCCCGGTGCTCACCTGGCGCACTCCGGCTGAAAAGAAGTAGCCACGGTTGATTGGCAGGCCGAGCACTCGGTACGCCGGGTACACGCCCGGTAGGAGGGGAGGGAAGGAGCCAGGACCGTGAGCGTGCCGGCGTGCCGACGCGCTTGCGAGGAACCGGGCGCGGGACGAGAGTGCGAGCCCCCCTCTCTTTCCCGGAGTGACGACGTGCCCTCGGCCCTTCCGCTTTCCGCCGCGCTGCTGTCCCTGCTCACCGCCTCCCCGAAAGCCCCGGCCCCCGCGGCAGCGGCGAAGGACTCGGGCCCCTCGACGCAGGTGGCCGGTCAGCTCATCGGCGCGGCGCTCTCCGAGGGCCATGCCTATGCGCGCCTGGCGGAGCTCACCGACGGCATCGGCCCGCGCCTGTCCGGCTCGGAGGGCGCGGAGGCCGCGGTGCAGTGGGCGAAGCGCTCCTTCGAGGCCGATGGCGTGAAGGTGTGGCTGGAGCCGGTGAAGGTACCGCGCTGGGTGCGAGGGCAGGAGAGCGCCCGGGTGGTGGCCTCCGAGCGCTTCCGCGAGCACCCGCTGTCGGTGATGGCGCTGGGCGGCAGCGTGGGGACGCCCGCCGAGGGAGTGACGGCCGAGGTCCTCGAGGTGCGCTCGCTCGACGAGGTGGCGGCGCTGGGTGACAAGGTGAAGGGGAAGATTGTCTTCTTCAACCACGCCATGGCCGAGGCGGCGGACTACGGCAAGTACGCGGGGCTGCGCACGCGGGGCGCGTCGGTGGCGGCGAAGTCGGGGGCGGTGGGGATGCTGGTGCGCTCGCTGGCCACGGCGTCGCTGCGCTCGCCGCACACGGGGGCCATGCGCTACGACGAGGGCGTGGCGCAGGTGCCGTCCGCGGCGGTGTCGGTGGAGGACGCGGAGTTGCTGCACCGCCTGGTGGCGGCCGGGTCGGTGAAGGTGGAGCTGAAGCTGGGCTGCCAGACGCTGCCGGACGCGGACTCCTTCAACGTGGTGGCCGAGGTGAAGGGCCGCGAGAAGCCGCAGGAGGTGGTGCTGCTGGGCGCGCACCTGGACTCGTGGGACGTGGGCACGGGCGCGCACGACGACGGCGCGGGCGTGACGATGGTGATGGAGACGGCGCGGCTGCTCTCCAAGCTGAAGCCGGCGCCGCGGCGCACGGTGCGCGTGGTGCTCTTCATGAACGAGGAGAACGGCCTCAAGGGCGGCAAGGCGTACGCCGAGGCCCACGCGGCCGAGCTGGCCAACCACGTGGCCGCCCTCGAGATGGACTCGGGCGGAGGCAAGCCGCAGGGCGTGGCGTTCCGCTCGGCGCCGGGCGCGGAGGAGCTGGTGCGTCCGTACCTGAAGCCGCTGGAGGCGCTGGGCGCGGCGAAGGTGCTCGAGGGCGAGGCGGGAGGCGCGGATATTTCTCCGATGATGCCGGCGCGGGTGCCCTTCGTGGGGGTGCGGGTGGACGCGAGCCGCTACTTCGACGTGCACCACTCGCAGGCGGACACGCTGGACAAGGTGGACCCGCAGTCGCTGGCGCAGAGCACGGCGGCGCTGGCGTGGGTGAGCTACGTGCTCGCCGAGGTGCCGGGCGTGCTGCCGCGTCCCGAGGCCCCGCCTGAGAAGGAGTTCCAGAAGGCGCCCGCCGCGCCGGTGGGGACGCCCAAGCCCTCGGCGCCGTAATCTCCCCTCGGGCCTCCCGGGTTCCCCCCCGTCGTCCCACGAGCGAACCACATGAGCCACGACACGGACCCGGAGGACCGCCGGCTGCCGCGCGAGAGCCGGCTGAGCCAGGAGCACCGGGAGTCCATCCTGCGCGCGCTGAGGGAGGTGCACGAGCGCGTGCACGAGGCCTCCCCGGCGGGCTCGAGCCCGAAGCTGTCGCAGGGCTGGGTGGACCGGAGGAGGCTGCTGCTGGTGGACCTGGCGCTGCACCTGTGTGAGGAGGCGGTGAAGGGCGAGACGCTGGGCACGCGCGAGCTGGCCGAGAAGATGTACTCGGTGCTCTTCGTGGCGAAGGACCTGGCGCCGGGACACGCGCTGGAGAAGGCGGCGGAGCTGGTGCTCGAGGCGCTGGGCGAGGGCGACCCGGACGCCCACGTGGACTGAGCCGTCAGTACCCCGGGGGCTTGCGGTACTCGCCCGTCACCTGGACGAGGGCCTCGGAGACGGCGAGCAATTCCTCATCGCGCCAGCGGCGGCCCACCACTTGAATCCCCAGGGGCAGGGGAGAGTCCACCAGCTCCGTGAGGGGCAGCACCACCACGGGGTGGCCGGTGAGGTTGAAGACGGAGGTGAAGCCGCAGGTGGCGGCCATATAGGCCACCTGTTGCCCGTCCACGTCGAGCCACTCGCCGCTGCGCCGGTGGGTGAAGGCCTGTCCCACGGTGACGGGCACCAGCCACGCATCCCAGTCGGAGAGGAAGGACTCCACCTGCCCGGTGATGCGGTCGTGAATGGCGAGCGCTTCGATGTACTCGGTCATCGACGCGCGCATGCCGCGCACGACGCCGCGGTTGAGGGCGGCCTGGCCGCGCATGGCGTTGAAGCGCACGGAGATGACGAAGCGCGAGAGGGCCTGCATCTCGGCGCCCACCTCGGCGCCCAGCACGCGGCCCCACACCTCCCACAGCTCGTCGTAGTCCAGGCCCGGGGGCCCGCGGCGCTCCACCTGGCAGCCGAGGCCCTCGAGGGTGCGCGCGAGCTTCTCCAGCGCGGCGCGCGTCTCGCGGGTGACGGGCAGGCCGCCGAAGTCCTCCGTCCAGGCGAAGCGGTAGGAGCGCAGCTCGCGCGGGGCCACCTCGCGCAGGGGCACGGGCGGCACGTCCCAGTCCTTGTCATCCGGGCCCGCGAGCAACCGGAAACCCAGTTGCAAGTCCTTCACGCTGCGCGCGAGCGGCCCGGCGGCGCCCTCGTAGCGCACGCCGCGGGGGCGGCCCGGCATGGGGGGGATGTGGCCGGTGATGGGGACGCGGTGCTCGGAGGGCTTGAAGCCGAAGATGCCGCAGTAGTGCGAGGGCACGCGGATGGAGCCCGCCAGATCGCTTCCCACCTCGAAGGGGGACATGCCCGAGGCCACCGCCGCCGCGCCGCCGCCGGTGCTGCCTCCGGGGGTGCGCGACTCGTCCCACGGGTTGTTGGCCTGGCCGAAGAGGTGCCCGCTCGTCTGCAAGTCCAGCGTGAGCGTGGGCATGTTCGTCTTGCCCAGGAGGATGGCGCCGGCGGCCTTGAGCCGGGCCACCACGGTGGCGTCGTGCGGGGGGATGTAGTGGCGCAGCCGCTTGTAGCTGCTGGTGGTGCGCACCCCCTCCGTCATGAACGAGTCCTTGATCGTCATCGGTACCCCGTGCAGGGGGCCCCAGCACTCGCCGCGGGCGAGCGCGGCGTCGGCCAGGAGGGCGCGGGCGCGGGCGCGCTCCTCGTCGAGCGTGACGATGGCGTTGAGTCTCGGGTTGTGCCGGGCCACCTGGGCCAGGTGCGCCTCCAGCAGCTCGAGGGCCGACACCTCCCGTGCTCTCACCAGGGCGGCGAGCCGGTGGGCCGGAAGGAAGTTGAGCTCCTGCATAGGGCGCTGTCCTCCGCGCAATGTGCGCTGCGTCGTGGACTCGACAAGCTAGACACGGGCCACGACGGCACCGTCATCCACTGTCCGGAAGTCTCCTCCAGCCGTTCACCACATGGCGGAGTGCTCGCGGGTCCCTGTTGGCGGAGGACACTCGGGGCGGGCGGGGCGGTCGGCCGATACCCGGCGCGGGTCAGGACCGTACCCCCCGTCAAACCGTTCCGGTGCTGCCCCAGGTCAACTATCCTCCGGGGCCCCCAGGAGGAAGCATGCAGAGCCAGGAGGGCACGCAGTCCGAGCGGGCCCGCAACTTCATCGAGCTGATGGACCGCATCCGCGTCATCGGCGACGAGGCAGCCGAGCAGGCCCTGCTCGACGAGCTCCGCCAGCCCACGCGTCCCTTCATCCTCTCCTTCGTCAACGCGCACGCGGTGAACCTGGGGTGGAATCAGCCGGGGATGCTGGACGGGCTGCTGCGCTCGGACATGCTGCTGCGCGACGGGATTGGCGTGAAGCTGGGGATGAAGGCCTTCAGCCGGCCCTATGGGCTCAACATGAATGGCACGGACTTCATCCCCAAGATTGCCCGGGCGTACGCGGGGAAGCGGGTGGCGCTCTTCGGCACGCGCTCGCCGTGGTTGGACAACGCGCGGCGCACGCTCGAGGAGTGGGGGCTCACCATCGTCGCCTGCCATGACGGCTTCGACCCGCCGGAGACGTACGTGCGGCTGGCCACCGAGTCCCGGCCGGACCTCATCCTCATGGCCATGGGCATGCCCAAGCAGGAGGCGGTGTCCGTGCAGCTGCGCGAGGCGCTCGGGCACCCGGTGCTCATCGTCAACGGGGGGGCCATCCTGGACTACATCGGCGGCAAGGTGCCCCGCGCACCGCGAGTGATGCGGGCCGTGGGCATGGAGTGGTTGTTCCGCCTGGCGGTGGAGCCCCGGCGGCTCTTCAGCCGCTACGTCCTTGGGATTCCCATTTATTTTTCGCACGTGGCCGAAGTGCGCCGCTCCGGTGTGGTGGGGCAGCCGGGCGGGCGAGCGTCACGTTAGCGGGGAGGCCCGGGGCCCTGCGTGGGCTCCTCGTGAGCGGTCGGGAATTCTGTGCTCTTATCGGGGCAGACATGGACTCCGCCGCCCAAGCCGCCCATCAGTCCTTCCTGCGCACCAAGACCTTCGGAGCCCTGGACGGGCTGCGCGCCCTCGCCATCTTCGCCGTGGTGCTCTACCACGTGCTGGAGGCGCGCGAGGGGCTCGTGGGCCGCTTCTACCTGAGCGTCTCGCTCTTCTTCGCCATCAGCGGCTTCCTCATCACCACGCTGCTGTTGCGCGAGCGCGAGGCCACGGGGACCATCTCCCTCAAGGGCTTCTACGCGCGGCGCTCGCTGCGCATCTTCCCGCTCTACTACGCGGTGACGGTGCTCTACATCGTGCTCGTCTCCACCTTCGAGACGAACCCGGAGGTGAGCGGCGCGTTCTTCGACAACGTGAAGTACTACCTCACGTACACGTCGAACTGGTTCATCAAGCTGGAAGAGGGGCGCATCATCTTCTACTTCGCGTGGTCCATGGCCACCGAGGAGCAGTTCTACCTGCTGTGGCCCTTCGTGGTGCGCGCCTTCAAGAATCCGTGGGGCCCGGTGGCCTTCATGACGGGGATGCTCGCGGTGGGCATCTTCACGGGCTGGGCGGTGAAGACGGGCTACTGGGACACGCACCACTTCTGGGTGCGCGTGCTCGCGAGCATCTCCATCTCCATCTGCATGGGCTGCCTGTCGGCGTACCTCACGCACTACCCGAAGACGTTCGAGTGGACGTGGAAGCTGCTCGGGCAGGTGTGGAGCGTGCCGGTGCTCGTGGTGATGGTGTTCCTGGCCATCTACAACTACGACACGCCGCTGTGGCTCTCCTCGCTGTTGCTGACGCTGATGGTGGTGGGCATGTGCATCCGTCCCCAGCACGTGCTCGCGCCGTTCGTGGACCACAAGTGGCTGCGCTACGTGGGCTCCATCACGTACGGCATCTACCTGATGCACATGATTTCGCTGAACCTCGTGCGCCGGGTGGTGCCGCACAACCTGGCGCTGTACTACGTGCTGACGCTGGCGCTGAGCATCGGCTTCGCGACGCTGAGCTACCGCTACTTCGAGAAGCCCTTCCTCAAGCTCAAGGACCGCTTCGACTGGCGCGGCACGAAGAAGCCGGCGGCCCAGCCCCAGCCGGTGGTGGTGAGCACGCCGGGCAACCCGGGTTGAGAGAGACACGCACATGAATACGCAGACCCGTCCTCCCATCCTGCTGACGATGGCCGACTACTACGGCACGCTCGCCGCGGTGCGCTGCCTGGGCCGGCTGGGCGTTCCCATCACCGTGGCCGAGTCCAAGCTGCTGGCGCCCGCGCGCTGGAGCCGGTACGTGACGCGGCGGGTGGAGTGCCCGGACGTGGGGGACTCGGACGCCTTCATGGAGTGGCTGCTGCGCTTCGGTGAGCGCGAGCCGGGCCACGTGCTCTACCCCACGAGCGACGACATGGCGTGGCTGTTCGCCCTGCACCGCGAGGAGCTGGGCAAGCACTTCCGCATGTACCAGCCGGGCGTGGACGTCATCTACGGGCTGCTCAACAAGCAGCGGCTCCATGACCTGTGCAAGGACGTGGGGCTGGACGTGCCGGACACGTGGTTCGCCGAGGGCGAGGCGGACCTGGAGAAGGTGGCGGCCGAGGCGCGCTTCCCGGTGCTGCTCAAGCCGCAGACGCAGATTCTCTTCGAGAGCCACGTGAAGGGCGCGCAGGTGGAGCGCGCGAGCGAGCTGTTGCCGCGCTACCGCGAGTTCCTCGAGCGCAACACGTACGGGCGCAAGCTGCTGGAGTACGACAGCAAGGCGAACCGGCCGATGGTGCAGGCCTTCTACACGGAGGCGGCGCAGAACATCTTCAGCCTGAGCGGCTTCGTGGACCGCACGGGCGAGCTGTTCGTGGCGCGCGGGGCGGTGAAGGTGTTGCAGCGTCCGCGCAAGCTGGGCATCGGCCTGTGCTTCGAGGAAGTGCCGGTGGACGCGGAGCTCGCGGAGAAGGTGCGGGCGCTGTGCAAGAAGCTGGGCTACCACGGCACGTTCGAGGTGGAGTTCATCCGGGCCGGCGGCAAGCAGCTGCTCATCGACTTCAATCCGCGCTTCTACAGCCAGATGGGGTTCGACATCGCCCGTGGGAGCCCGCTGCCGCTCTTCGTGTACGAGGCGGCGAGCGGGAACGAGGAGCGGCTGGGCGAGCTGGCGCGCGAGGCGCTGGGGTGGAAGGGCGGAGGGCAGTACATCTACTGCCACCGGGGCATCTTCGAGCTGCTGCTGAGGGCGCAGGGCCTGTCGGGGCGGTTGAAGCCAGACGAGGTGAAGCACTGGCGCGAGTGGTACGCGCGCAACCAGGAGCGGGCGGTGGACGCAGTCATCGACACGGGCGACTGGGTGCCGTGGATGGTGGACGTGGCGATGCACCTGCGCTCGTACGCGCGCCATCCCAAGGGCTTCATCCGCACCATGGTGCTGGACCGGTAGGCGCGGGTTCGATTCCCGCCGCCTCCATGCCTCGCAGCTATCCTCGAGTTTCTCCAGGGAATCAGCCCTGGCGACTCATCTTGCGCGGGAGTCCTCCTGCCGATCCTGGCTCACGGCGAATCCTCCACTCCATGCTCAGGGAGCACGGGGACGGGAGTCACCTTCCACAGCTGCCCCGAGTCATTGCAGCCTGTCTTGGCGAGGATGGGGATGTTGTTGGCCCTGCTGTCATTGACGATGTCCAGTGACAGCGCGTCGCCTTGCGCCTGGGTCGTCAGCCGGTAGATGCCGTTGGGCTCCGGAGTCAGCTTCCACAGCTGCCCCGAGTAGTTGCCCGTCTTGTGGAGGATGGGCACGTTGTTGGCCTTGCCGTCATAGAGAATGTCCAGCGACATGCCATCGCCCTGCCACAGGGTCGTCAACCGGTAGTAGCAGCGGGCATCGAAGCCGGCGGGCACCGGCGGCGGGGTGGGTGTCGTGGTCGTGGTCACCTGCCACACCTGCTGGAGCAGCGCGAGCATGCCCGGATCGTGCTTACCCAGGTCTTCACGTGTGAAGGGATAGAAGTCGTTGCGGCCGAAGAGCGCCTCCGAGTTCTCCGCGAAGTATTCCCCCACGTCGGTCATGGCATAGGCACGCTCGAACGTGTTGGGCTGCTTGGGCCCACGCCAGCGCTCCACGCAGTCGTAGCTCTGGCTTGCAATCGCGCGCGCATAGGCAGCCGTGAGGCCGGCGTGCTCCCAGCCGAGCACCTGGTCATGATAGGCGTGGCTGAGCTCGTGGAGCACGAACACGGGCATCCGCTTGGATTCCTTCTCGAAGATGAAGACGTTCGTGAACTCGACGCTCTTCACCATCGCCAGGCTGCGACCATTCTGGCTCATCCAGGCATCGGAAAGATTCTGGGTCTGGTAGGTGGGAACGGGGCTGGCTGCGGAGGCGACGCAAGCGAATGCCAGGGCGGCCAGGAGGAGCCATTTGGGCGAATGCATGGCTTCATCCTATTCCCACCAGGCGCGTCCATGCCGAAAGGGGGTGAGGGCGCCATGGCGAGGCGGCTCCACGCGTGCCGGGCCGCCCTCCCATCAGGTGCGCGGTAGGAGTCTGGGCGCTAGTCTGGCCGCCGCTCCACGCGCCGCTTGATGCGGCTGTAACCGCCCAGGCTGGGGCTCATGACGAAGTTCCAAAGCGTCGCCGTCCACGATTGGTGCGACAGGAGACCGTCGTAAAATTCCGGCGCCATCGCTCGTAGCTTCGGCAGGCGCGAGCCAGGAACGTAGGGGAAGTCGTGGTGCTCGTTGTGGTAGCCGACATTGAACGCGAGCACGTTGAGCGGCCCGTAGTACGAGTAGGTCTCCTGCCCTTCGCGGAAGACGTAGTGCTCCGAGATGTAGTGTCCGGCAATCGGATGGAGCCCCATGACGATCAGTGAACTGATCGGCAGATAGGCAAGCGCTTTGCCGCCCCAAAAATGGAACACGGCCACGTTGAACGCGACCTGCACGAGCAGGTTCGTGAGCTCGGAAGCCCCCGGCTTCTTTGGATGCACGAACAGCGGGCGGAGCGCGTAGGCAAAGCCTTGGCAAGAGAGCCAGAGCAGTTTGCTTGCGCGATGGCGCAGCAAGCGCGCCTCGAACTCCGTCGGTAGATCCGTGTCGAGCCGCTCGTCACCCTGATGGGTGTGATGGCGCAGGTGGTAGTAGCGAAATGTTTCCGCGACCGGCACACCCACGGGCAGATTGATGAAGACGCCGAACACGCGATTGTGCCAGGGCTTGCGAAACGCGAGATTGTGAGAGAGCTCGTGAATGGCCAGGAGTAGCGCCTGGTTGATCACTCCGCCCACCGCATAGGCGACCAGAACAATCAGCCACCAGGGCGCGTCACGCAGCAGAAAGGCGAGCGAGAGCTGCAGCCCGACGAGCAGCGTGCAGACGTACTTCGTGCGCGAGCACGGGCCGTAGAGTTCCTTGATCTCGGGATGCGTGCGAAGCATCTCGCGCCGCCGCGCGGCGTGCGGTTCATCCACGCTGGACCAGATGAAGTCATTGGACATGGCGCCAACGATACCTCAACACCCAAGGGGATGGGCACACCTACCCGCCTCTCGCCCGGCCTCGGTGCGGTGGCTCGCGGATGCCCTCCACGCGAACGGGAAGGGGGCGCCCTGCATTGATGCGCTGTCGGGGGCGCTACGGTGCCGGGGGCGGTTCGTCCAGGCCCGCTAGGTTCTCCTCGGCGGCGCGGCGGTACCTCGGGACAACCTCCACGGCGAGCCATGCGCGGATCTGCTGGCGTGCTCCTTCGAGATCTCCAGCATCCCGGAGTTCCGTCATCCGGTACATGGCGCTCTTGAGCCGGTCTGAGGCATCACGGTAGCGCCCCATGATCTGCCCGAGAAGCGCCCCGGCACTCTCAGGCGTGGCGAGCGCCGGTTCCGTCTCGGCCTCGCTCATGCCCACGTCAGCGGCGGACCGTCGCAGGAAGGCGCGCATCCCCTCGTTGAGTTCGAGCGGATGCCCTTGCTGGACGCGGTGCAGCAGGACTGGGATCTGTTCACGGACGGAGAGCTTCGGATCTGCCTGTCCGCTCGCCGCAACCGACTTGAGCCGGGTCACCTTGCGAAGCTGGGACTCGGCTATCCTCCGGTAGTGCGGAACGACCTCAACGGCGAGCACCTCTTCCATCAGCCTGCCTGCGCCGTCCAGGTCGCCTGCATCCTGGAGGTCAGATGCCCTGAGTTCGGCGTTCCAGAAACGGTCCGAGCCCTCACGGATGCGGCGCGTGATCTCTTCCAGCAGCGTGGTGGCCGTGGGCACGCTGCGTAGAGCACTCGCCACGTCCTCTGGAGAGAGCGCTACCTCTTCTGCGGAACGCTGCAAGAGAGCGCGTACCTCGTCCGAGAGTTCGAGCGGTTCACCGCGCTCAATGACCCGCTGCCCGAGTGCGCGAATGGGTTCCCAGTCAAGCTCAGCGGTCATGGTTGCACCTACCACTGGTCATCCTCTGGGAAGCAGCGGTCTCTTGGCCACTGCCCCTGCTGGCCTTCACAGTACCGGAGGCAGTCCACACAGTTCCACGTTCCGACCCACCCCTTATTTATGCACTTGTTGTAATTGTCCATGCACTTCTTCTTCCACTTTGGGAGTCGTCCCGCCGCTTCCAAGACCTCCGCAGCGGCTGCTAATTGCCCGAGGGCTTCGAGGATCTTCGCCGCTTCGGAGGGATCGGCGCCGCAACTCTGTACCGGAGTCAGAGGTTGACCCGGCAGGCACGAAGATGGAGGGCTGGGAGGGTCGCTTCGAGCCGCCCGCGGTGGCCGGTAAGGTGGTGGTGCTGGTGCCGATCCTCGATCTGACTCCAGAGGACCGCCTGCCACTCGTGGTGACGTTGGTGGACGGGACGCAGGTTCCCATCACCGTCACGGCGGACAAGGACACCATGGATCATCAGGTGAACTTCTTTTGGGACCCGGAGACCGTGAGGTACCTCCGGGCGGACTTGGAGAACGCGCTTGGGCGGGAGCGGCGCTACCGGGAAGAGAGCGAGCGTTACGCACAAGAGGCGAACTCGCCGGATCGTGCCCTGGCCGCACTCCTCGCGACCGGCTCAGCCCAGCAGACGAAGTTCCGCGCCCGACTGCTCACTGTGGCGCCCTCGCGACGCCCTTTCGCGCGCCCGTTGGCGGATGGCAGCGGCGCCTTTCCCCGGCGCCAACGATGGAGCGCGCCAGGGCCGCAGCGGCGCCCCTCCTCGCGCTCGGCCAGCCCGGCCCGTGGAGCGCGCACGCCTGGAGCCGCAGCGGTGCCGCTCCTTGCGCTCGGTCAGCCCGGCCCGTGGAGCGCGCCAGGGCCGCAGCGGTGCTCAGCTCTCCAACTCGGCCCGGTGGCGCGCGTCTGACAGTGCCAGTCCGGGCCTGTGGAGCGCGCCAGGAGACGCGCAGCAGCCTCCTTCAGAGCGGAGTAACGCGCCCGCCGATCTCCGGGAAGCGTTCGTAGGTCCGCAAGAGCGCTTCTAGGTGGGCGGGGTTGTCGAGATCGAGCGGTGCATCCGTGATCTGCACCACCCACCCGCCCGACGCCGTGCGCCGCGCCCGTGAGAGCAACTCGGCGTCGCGCAAGGGGTCTGGGAAGCCGATGGCTCGTGCGGCAGCATCCGACCAGTAGTTCAGCCACCCAAGGTAATAGGGAATCTCCGGCGCGCGGATATCCTCGAAGAGTTTGAGGGCGGGCAGCCCCCGGCGTGGGGACGGCGGCCCTTCCAGCGTGGGTGCTGTCTGATACGCGATGTCCAGCCCAGCGCCATCCGGCGTCGCATGCCCCCAGAACGCGCGAGCGCCCTCCGATGCGCGCTCCAGCATCTCCGCCGCTGCCGTGATAACGGCCGCGTCCAGCGGCAACTCCGCATGGACTTGGAGCTGTGGCCGACCGCCTGGGCTCACATACGCGGAGCGGTGCCGCCCGGAGATCATCACGGGGTAACGCTCATCGTTGTTACACACCATCGGGAACTCGCCGCGCGTGGCCGCCTCAGCGAACCACGCATCGCGCTGTGGCAACGCGGCAAGCCGTCGGCTTTCGGTAACTCTCCACTCCAGGCGCAAGCCGGGCAACGCTCGTTCCAAGCCATGGACGGCAGCGAGTGTGCGGTTGTCGTCACCCACAAGCGCAGGCGCATAGACGTCGAGCATCAGGGAGCTTTGAGTGGTCATCGTTTGCATCCCGTGACGACGATATTGAAGGTCCGATCCCGATTGAGCAGCGCGACTCTGTGCGCGTCGGTGCTCACGCCAACAACGAAGTCATATCCACAGGCCCGCGCAGCGTCGCGCTCCTTGTCCAATTGCCTGAGTTCCTTCTCAATCTCCTGACCCCGGATATAGGCATTGTACGTGTCAAATTGATGGGTCTTGATCTCCCACAGCACGCGCACGCCGACTTGCAGCGCATCGAAGCGCTCACTGCCCACGAATACGTCCATTCCGGGATAACGGTTAGGCGGAAACTTGTCGGCGCACTTGTTATGCGGATCATCTCCGCCCGCATGCGGCACCGGGATGGGCTTGCACTCAGGGCGCTCCGTGGGATCGGATGAGACGGGTGGGAGCCAGTCCCGTCCCAAGCCCCTCGGCGTGGGCTCTCTGTTCGCTACGGGTTCCTGCTCACTGGATGACTGTGTCTGAGCCTTGGGCTTCGCACGCTCGCGGGATGCGTTCCGTTGATAGGCATCAATCCCCTCTTGGATCGCGGCTGCCACCACCACCGCGCCAACAACAATCACTGCACCGACGACGATCTCGGGTGCCGCGAAGACACAGAGGGCCACGACTGCGGGAGCGGCTGCATCCGCGTAGGCGACAGCGCATCTTTTGGTGACATCCCGAAACCTGACCCTGTCCCGATCGAGAGCGTGAAAGCACCGCTCCGCAAGGATCGGCCATTCGTTGGAGGCTTCCCGCACCACGCAATGCCCGTCATCCGTCCAGGGGAACTGCGCCGCC
>NZ_JBJMQP010000034.1:0-1724 GCF_045802625.1 Hyalangium sp.
GGAACACCCCTTTCAGGGATCGGTCGTAAAGGCGCCTGTGGTCCTCGGTACGACCTGCGGACGAAAGCCGAGCCAAGGCGGGTAGCAAGACCTGGGACAGCGAATGCGGGATGGTCAGCAGGAGCGCCCCGAGCGTGGCGGCGGCGGCGTAGTAGGCCACCTCGGTGGTGGAATGAAAGTGGGCCAGGAGGAAGCGCTCGGCGGTCGAGAGCGGGATGTAGGCGAGTCCCGCCAGCGTCAACCCGCCGCCGAACCTGAGCAGCGTGCGAGCGGCCTTGCGCGAGAACATCGGGCGGCGCAGCCGCGGCTGGTAGTGAACGGCGACGGCGCCATTGAGGCCAGCCGCAAGAGCGGCCACGACGGTCGCCAGAACGGCCAGCGAGACAACTCCCCCATTCGTCACGAGGAGAACCAGTGGGGCCGCCACGATCTGGAGCACGCGCGGCCCGGTGGTCGCCAGCGTCAGGCTGCCCCAACGCAGGCGAACCTGTTGTGGCGTGCTGATCGTCCCGGCCACCCCGTAGGCAACGGCCGCGATGCACACCACCCGAAGGGCCAGCAAGCCGTCGTCTCGCAACGATCCCGAAAGGTTCAGGACCTGGTCGACGATGAAAGGGGCCGCCGCGATCACAGCCAGGGCGGCCAAGCCCGTGACAGCCACAGTTATCGCGATAGCGGTGAAGATGACCGTGACCTCACCCCTTGAGTCATCGTGGGCGTGCCTCTCGCTGGCAAACCTGGTCGAGGTGACGCCCATCCCGAGGTCGCCCAGGGTCAAGATCAGGAGCGCGCTCTGAAGCAGCGCCCACAGTCCATATTCGGAGGGCCCCAGGAGCCTGATGAGAAACGGGGTGGCGAACAACGTCGCCACGAGCACAGCGGCCTGACCTCCGAGGGCCCAGATCGCGCCGCCCGCCACCTCACTTCGCAACGAGTGCTGCGGGCCTGGACCGTCGGCTGTCTCGATGCCGGAGGGATCCGCGCCTCCGGACTGCGGCAATTCCACTGCTAGAGGCCCCTTCTCAGGCTCCGGCGCATCGCTGATCGCCCCCCAACCAGCCATTAGAATCGCGGCTCACCGGGGGGAGGATTGCGAACTGGGAGGATTCCGGATCCGCCTGGCCGCAGGAGCGCGCTCGCCGACGCTGATGGAGACGTGAACCAAGCTTTCGACAAGTTCCGGCGCGGCCGGCTGAATTGGCTCGTCAATCGTCCCTACTACGTCTACCGCCCGGCGCAGGTGCTTCGCAGGGCCAGACTGGCGCTGGCTCCCTATCCATCCTCCGCCACGGTCGAGCTCCCGTGGGGCCTCGACCTCACCGTGGACCCAAGGGAAGCACTCGGGGCGATCGTCCTCCGGAACGCCGTCTACGAGATTGCGGTGAGCGAAGCTATCTACCGGTTGTCCGACCCAGGCGAGCTTGCAATCGATGTGGGAGCGAACATCGGCTACATGACGAGCATTCTCGCCGCGCGGACCGGCCCCTCCGGGACGGTGATCGCCTGCGAACCCCACCCGGCACTGTTTGACTTGCTATCTCGCAACGTCGAGCGGTGGACGGCAAGCTCGTCCCCCCTGCCACCGATAAACACCCTGCAGCTTGCGCTGTCGGATCGCAGCGGGAAAGGACAGCTGTCAGTCCCCCCGGAGTTCGCCGTGAACAGGGGTACGGCAGCTCTGGCTGACGACCAGGTTGAAGGCGCCATCGAAGTCAGCCTCGCCC
>NZ_JBJMQP010000035.1:0-37002 GCF_045802625.1 Hyalangium sp.
GGGGGCTCGCCAGTTCTGGAAGGAGTACAAGGGCACGCTGGCGCGGGTGAAGTCCACCTTCCGGAACATGATCGAATCGGCGGACCGGGTGGCGCTGGAGTGGGAGACGCAGGGCACGGCGCACAACGGCTCGGCGGTGAGCTACGAGGGCGTGTCGATCCTCGAGTGGGACGGCGATCGGATCCGGCGCTTCTTCGCGTACTTTGATCCGGGGCTGCTAGGGCGGGAGATGGCGTACGGGACGGCGCAGCGCTCGGAGCCCCCGGCTACCACGCCGGCCTGAGCCGTGGCGCTGGGGCCTTCATGACACCCCGTTTCGGGCAAGCGGGTCCTGAAGGACCGGGCGCGCCTGGCTCCAACCCCACGTGACTGCGAGGTTTGTGAGGGCCCGAGGACTGCGCGGGTCTCGGCCCTGGGATTGCTATGCAGCCCGGTGTGCTCCGCGGCCCTCCTCACCGAGGGCTCAGGGATGGGCGGAGTGCCGTCAACCCGCGTGGCCGCACGGCTGAGGGATCTTGGGGGATGCCTCAGCCTGCGCGCCCGCGGGAGTTGGTCAGGTCAGCCGGCTCCAGAAGGAGCGCTTGGAGGAGATGCGATCCAGCGCCTCTTGCAGCTCCTGGTCGTAGTCGGCCCGGTTGGCGATGTCGCCCATGGAGATGATGCCGATGACGCGGTCATCCTTCTCGACCACGGGGATGCGGCGGATCTGCTTCTTGCCCATCAGCTCGATGATGCTGTGGATGTCCTCGTCCGGGTGGACGCACTCCACGTCGTCCGTCATCACATCCATGGCGCGGAGCTGATCCGGCGTCTTCCCGCCCGTGAAGGCGCGGACGACGAGATCCCGATCGGTGACGATGCCCACCAGCGCGCCCTTGTCATCCACGATGGGGACGACGCCGCAGTCCTCGTCCTTCATGAGCTGAGCCACGTCGCGCAGCGAGCAGTCGCGGCGCAGCGTCTTCACGCCGCGGGTCATGATCTCCCGAGCGGTGAGCGGCTCGCGCTGCCAGCGGCGGGGCTGGCCGCCCACGTCCATGCCGCCCGAGCGCCGGCCGCCCATGTCCGAGCCCCGGGCCGTATAGGTGCCCATGTTCACGCCCATGCCCGGCTGGCCCGGGCTGGCCTGCCCCATCCCGAGCAGCGCGTCGTAGCGCCCACCCGAGCTCTGGCCCTGGTTGCCGTACTGGCTTCCCTGGTTGCCGCTGAACTGGCCCTGGCCGCCGGAGTACTGGCCGCGCTCCTCGCGCAGCGGGCGCTCCTCGGCGCCGTAGCCGGTGCGATCCCACGGACGGTAGTTCTCGCCGCCGGTGTCGCGGCGCATCTCGAGCGAGTGGCGGGTGTCCTGCTCGCCCATGCGCATCTGGCCGCCTCCCATGCCGGTGGCATAGCGATCATCCCGATCGTCCCGGCCGTACGGGCCCTGGGACAGGCTGCCCTGGCTGCCGCGGCCCCAGTCGGGGCTGGGGCGCAGGCCCTCGCGGCGCTCGTCCCTGTTCATGGCGCCCGAGCTTGAGCCACTGTAGCCGCCCCGCATGTTGAGGCCGGCGCCCGTGCCCATGCCGCTCATGCCCATGCCGGTGCCCGTGCCCATGCCCGAGGCCATGTCCGTGCTGGTGCGCGGCTGAGCCAGGCGCAGCGCGGCGGCGCGGTGGAAGCGGCCTTGGCGCACGGAGGGCTCTTCATCGCGCTCGGGGCTGTAGCCGGTGATATCGGACTCGGAGCGCTCACGGGAGCCGGGCGGAGACACATCCGCGCCCCGCTTCGACACGTCGATGCCCCGCGCCGACACATCCGTGCCGCCCATCATGCTGCCCGTCCCGTTCTCGGGGATACCGGTGCGCTGAGAGCTGCGGGCGTCGTCCCTGCCGTTGTCCATTCTTCTGTCGGCCATCTGGATGAACCTCCAACTGCGGAGTGGTGATCCCACGCTCGGTGTGGAGAGCGCGGGCGGCGAAGGCTGGGGATGCTCCCCTTCCGCACCAAGGGGGAGCCCGCTCCAGCCGCGCCGTCTGTCCGCAGCAGGTCAGGTCCAGGTCGCTGGACGCTCGGAGCCGGACACCGCGGCCGCCCGCTGGCCAACGGAGTGGCTCCACGGGGCCGAGGCACGTCCCGTGCAAATCAGTGCACGGACCAGAGCGCGCCGATCTCCTCACACGCCAGCTCCACGTCATGGAGCCGGCGGGAGTTGGCCTTGGGAGCCTCGAAGAGCGTGCCGGCGAACACATCCACCACGCGGATCAGCCGGTGATCCACCGGGCCCAGGTGCCGCAGGTGCTGCTCGGCGAAGCTCTGCAGCAGCGTGGCGATGTACTGCCCCGAGCGCTCATCCAGCGGGTGCCACTTGGCGAAGTAGAGCTTGAGCAGCCCCACCTTGTTCTCGCCGCGCCGGTCCACCATCTGCAGCACCACCTCGGGGCGCACGCTGATGGTGACGCCGGCCACCTCCAGCACCGGGGGCTCCTGGCCCACCGCGCTGAGGATGGTGCCGCCCAGCTCCAGCTTGGGCACCAGCGCGGCGAACCGATCCAACGCCTCGCTGCACAGTTGCAACCGCTGGGCCTCGAACTCCGTCTGCGGCACGGTCGTGAAGAAGCGCTCCTGGTGGTTGGCCAGGATGCCGCCGTTCAGGCCGCCGCAGAGGAACTCGGTGATGGCGAGCGAGGCCTCCGGGTAGCGCAGGTACTGCGGATCACACGGGTGCTTCTGATCATGGATGATGCGCTTGCGACGGGCTGGTGAAGCGGTGAGGTACTCGCCCAGCTTGTTCACCGAGACGCGTGGCGACTCACGGGTTTCCGCCATGGGTACGACCCCTTCGTGTGTCGTTGATGCAGCGACACTACAGAAGGGGTCTGACAGCGCATTCCCAGGGGTTTCGCGGACTTGGAGTGTCGGATCCCTGGATCCGATGTGAGAAGACCCAGTGGATTGGAGTGGCGTGGGGACCCATGAGGATCTGGATCACCGCGCCGCCACGCGCGTCACCAGCGGACGAGCCTTCTCCAGCAGCTGGAGGAACTCCTCGCGCTCGGCGTTGCCGGCGGGCGTGGCCTCGCGGGCGATCTTCTGCACCTGCTCGAAGCTCCAGCGCTGCGCATGCGGGCTGCGGCGGAAGAGCTCGGCGGCGCCCATGACGGCGGTGGCGAAGCGCAGATCCTTGCTGGCCGCCGAGAACGCCGGCGCCAGAGAGCGGGCGGAGAAGTGGAACTCGCGCTCGGTGGCCGTCTCGCCGCGAGGCTTCTTGGCGCGCACGCGCACGGTGGCCAGGTTGTCGCCCGCGCCCGGCTTGAGCTCCAGCTCGTACAGCGCGGTGACGGTGTGGCCGGAGCCCAGCTCGCCCGCGTCCACCTTGTCATCGCGGAACTGGATGTCCGCGATGGCGCGGTTCTCGTAGCCGACCAGCCGGTAGCGCGCCACCTGCGCGGGGTCGAACTCCACCTGCAGCTTCACGTCCTGGGCGATGACCTCCAGCGTGCCGCCGAGCTGCTCCTGGAAGATGCGGCGCGCCTCCATCAGCGAGTCCACGTAGTAGTGGTTGCCGTTGCCCTTGTTGGCGAACTGCTCCATCAGCTCGTCCTTGTAGTTGCCCATGCCGAAGCCCAGGGTGGTGACGGTGATGCCCTCCTTCACGTAGCCCTGGATCATCTTGAGGATCTCCTCGTGGCTGGTGGCGCCCACGTTGGCGTCGCCGTCCGAGAGGATGAGGACGCGTGAGGTGGACTGATCATCCACCGTCTTCATGGCCTGCTTGTAGGCGAGCTGGATGCCGTCGGACATGGCGGTGGAGCCGCTGGCCTCCAGCTCCTCGATGGCCTGGTGGATGACGGCCTTCTTCTCCAGGCCGGTGGGAGGCAGCGCCACCTTCACGTGGCCCGCGTAGGTGACCATCGCCACGGTGTCCCCATCCCTCAGGTTGTCCACGAGCATGCGCAGGGCGCGCTTGGCCAGCGGCAGCTTGTCCGGAGACTGCATGGAGCCGGAGACATCCACCAGGAAGGTGAGGTGCGCGGGCTTGCGCTCGGAGATGCTGAGCTGCTTGCCCTGCAGTCCCACGCGCAATAGGTGGCGGCCGGGCGTGTACGGCGAGGGCGCCGCGTCCATGTGGACGGCGAACGGCGAGCCATCCGTGGGGCCCTCGTAGCTGTAGCGGAAGTAGTTGAGGAACTCCTCCACGCGCACGCCCTCGGGCGAGGGCAGCGAGCCCTCGAGGATCTTCCTGCGCGCCAGCGTGTACGCGCCGGTGTCCACGTCGATGGCGAAGGTGGAGAGCCGATCCTCGCTCGCGGTGACGAAGGGGTTGATGCCCCAGTCGTGGTACTGCTCGGAGTTGCTGACCGGATCCGCCTGCGGAGCCGGGCGGTTCACGGGCCCCGCGACGTAGACCTGCTTCCTGGCCATCATCGCCTTGCCGCCGAGCGTGGCGCTGCCCTGTCCATAGGCGACGCTCCCGCCCACGCCCACGGATCCAAGGCCGCCTCCGCCCGAGCCCGCTCCTCGAAGCCCCAAGCCTCCGATGTTGCCTCCCTTGGCGCCGAATATGGCGGAGGCCAGCGACGAGTCCGCCTTCGCCAGCGACGAGTCCGCCTTCCTCTTCGCGTGCGCTGGAGCAGCAGCCGACGGGGGCGGAACATCCACCTTGGGTGCCAACTTGGCACTCGCGGCATTCTCCGGGACGAGGAGCCTGTCGACCTGCGGCTCCTTCTTCGCCACCTGCTTCGCCTCAGCGACGGACTCGAGCCGCGGCGCCTCGTCCTCCCGCGAACGGCATCCCACGAACATTCCACCTGCGACGAACAGCGCGCAGACGATCCCACTGACGGCCACACGGCTCCGCCTCATGAAAAACCTCCCTCGTGCTTTGGGCTGACGGGAGGGTTGGACAACGGCTCGCGCGGCGGGTTCCCGAGAAAACCTTGCGGGGTGCAAAGTTTGCGAGCCTCCGCCCCCTGTGCGCCTTGGCGCGGCGAGTGTGGGAGGCCCCGTTGTTTCGCTGGCTTGCGGCAGGCCCGAGCGAGGGACGGAGTTTGCAACCATCCGGCTCGCCGCGCGGCCCGAGAGGGTGCGCGGCTTCCCAGGGAGAACCCACCATGCAGCACTCCTGGATTTCTACGCTTCGTCGTCTCTGCCTGAGCCTCGCGATGCTGGGCGTGGCGGGCGGCGCGCACGCCGAGCTCGGCGACCCCGCCGCGAACACCGCCGCCTGCTGCCAGCTCACCACGTCGCTGGTGAATGACGTGCTGCGCGGCAAGGACGTGTCCGGCGACGAGCGCTTCTTCAGCACCGACGGCGCTCCGCCCAACATCCACTTCCTGGTGGATCTCTCGAGCTCCATGCGCGAGCTGCCGCAGGTCATCAACAGCGGCCACAAGGACTTCTTCGACATCACCGTGAACGGCTGCACCAACCCGCGCCTGGATGCGTTCGAGGCCAGCCGCGGCTGGAACCCGAACACTCAGTACCCCGTGCCGGATCCGGGCACCGGGCTGGGCTCGGACAGTGGCTTCACGGATCTGTTCAAGGACGACAAGTTCTACGGGTACATGTTCTGGAACGACAGCAGCAGCCCGGCCTACCAGTGGGACACCAAGGAGCAGGCCTGCCAGCAGCAGGTGCCCAACTGGGACACCACGGGGGCCGCGGACTACAACACCTGCGTCAACTGTCTGGCCACCAAGGGTTACTGGAAGCTGCCGACGGCCACCCAGCGTGACACCGCGCCGTTCCAGAACCGCGACTTCATCTTCTGGGGCCGCTTCCTCAACTTCGATCCGCCCAAGTACGTCACCGCCAAGGCGGTGCTCAAGTCGGTGATCAAGGATCTGCGCCGGGTGCGCGCCGGCGTCAGCGTCTTCACCACCACGGCGACCCTCTCCTCGCTGAGCAAGGCGCAGGCGCCCGTGTGCTCGGCGATCGCCAGCGACGCCAGCGCGTTCAACAACACGCTCCGCGCCGACTACATCGACACGATCAACAGCTGGACGTTCACCACGGGCACGCCGCTGGCGAAGGCGCTGCTCAACGTGGGCTACTACTTCTCCTCGGACGACAGCGTGTACCGCACCACGTTCAACTTCGGCACGGCCTACAGCTACCCGCCCGAGTTCAAGAACCCCGGGCTCAACGCGGACAACCGCAGCGTGTGCTGGGGCTGCCAGGCCAACTCGGTCATCATCATCACCGACGGTGAGCCCAGCGGAGACTCGTTCAGCTCCACCATGGCGGACCGGATGCGCACGGTGAACGGCGGCCCCACGTACTGCCCGGACAGCCAGCCGTGCGCCGCGGGCACCACTGCCTCCAGCCGCGACAAGGGCACCAGCGACACCTCGCTCACGGACGACAACCCCAACTACTACCTGGATGACGTGGCCAAGATGCTCTACGAGCAGGATCTCCAGCGCGGCTCGCCCGCGCAGGTCGGCGACTTCAACACCGCCGGCAAGCAGAGCCTCACCACCTATACGGTGGGCTTCGGCGTCAACAGCAACCTGCTGAAGCACACGGCCGAGGTGGGCGGCGGCCTGTACTACACGGCCGATGATGCGGCCAGCCTCAAGCAGGCGCTGCTGGACATCATCAACAACGTGCAGACGCGCGCCACGTCCTTCTCCAGCCCCGCCGCCAGCGCGCTGCAGGTGCGCAGCGCCGGCGCCACGCTCATCCCGCGCTTCAAGCCGGCCCGCGCCAAGACGGAGCCGTGGCAGGGCTTCCTCTATCGCTTCGACCTGGGCGCCGAGCGCCTGCTGGGCTGCGATCCGAAGAACCCGGCCGCGGGCGGAGATCTCAACCATGATGGGGACTGCGATGACACGCTGCTGATCGACGCGTCCGGTGCCGCCGTCACCGAGGATGATCAGGGCGACTTCGTGAAGCTGCTGTCGCCGCTGACGCCGGCCCAGCCGTTCTGGGAGGCCGGTGCACGGCTGCACTCGCAGGGGCCCACGCGGTGGAAGACCCGCCGCATCTTCACCATCGTGGACAGCAACCACGATGGCAAGGTGGACTCCAACGACACGCCGCTGGAGTTCAGCGAGGCCAACGCGGGCGTGCTGCGCGAGTACCTGGGCATCAGCACCAACCCCAACGTGTGCTCGGATCTGGCCGCCAGGCTGGGCGTGACGAGCCTGTCGCCGGACGACTGCGCGAAGGTGATCATCCGCTGGTACCGCGGCGCGGACGCGCTCAACAGCGACCCGGCGCTGCGGGACAACGACCGGCCGTTCCTGCTCGGAGACATCTTCCACTCGTCTCCGGCCAACGTGGATCCTCCCATGCCGAAGAACTTCTGTGGCTTTTCCACCCAGTGCCTGTCGGCGCTCTTCTCCGGCGCCACGCCGCAGGAGAGCACGTACACCACGCCGAGCAGCACGCAGGTGCTCGCCTATGACAAGTACGAGTACGAGGCGGGCAACCGCGACAAGCTCGTCCTGGTGGGCAGCAACGACGGCATGCTGCACGCCTTCCACAACGGCAAGAGCACCAACGCGGTGGACGCCTTCACCGGCCAGCGCAAGTACGACAACGGCACGGGCGAGGAGCTGTGGGCCTTCGTCCCGCCGGACATGCTGCCCAAGCTGCGCCCCAACCTCGGCAAGCACGGCTACTTCGTGGACGGCACGGCCATGGTGCGTGACGTGTGGATCGACGGTGCGGCCGGTCAGCCGGCCGACGGCAAGAAGCAGTGGCAGGAGTACCGCACGGTGGCCGTGGTGGGCACGGGCCGTGGCGGCGTGCACCGCTTCGCGCTGGACCTGACGCGCGTGCTGGGCCTGGAGCCGGGAGACACCGCGAACCTGATGCCCAACCAGGCCGGCGACTTCCTGTGGATGTGGCCGCAGCCGTGCGATCCGCTGGCGATGCAGGTGGGCGAGAGCTTCACCAACTTCGCTCCGCGCTCGCCGCCCATCGGCCCGGTGGCGCTCACCGAGGAGGCGGATCAGGCGCTGAGGGATCTCTACGGGCAGGGCGGCAGCCCCGGCCAGGGCCCGTGGCTGATCGACAACACCCGCGCCCGCGAGCGGTGGGTGGTGGCGCTCAACGGCGGCTTCGACGAGCACATGCTCCGCGGCCGCGGCATGGCCATCGTGGACATCCGCACCGGCCACACCGTGTGGAGCTTCTTCAACGGAGACGGGCAGAACCGCTCGGGGAACCTGCGCTACCCCATCGGGGCGGGCCTCTCCATGCTGGACATCGGCCGCGCCGACAACCCGAGCGCGGACGCGGATCTGCTGTGGGACTCGGCCACCGTGGGCGACTACGGCGGGCAGCTGTGGATGGTGCGCCTGTGGAAGCCTGGGACGTGGAACAACTCGAAGAAGCAGGTGGACAACTGGTTCGCCGCGCGGGCCTTCCGCGTGGCCAACCTGGGCGGGAAGACCCCCGACGAGGAGGCCATGCGCGCGCCGTTCAGCTACATGACCCTCAATGCCCTGCAGCCCGACACCGGCTTCCTGCGCACCTTCGTGGGCACCGGCGACCGGGACAACCTGCTCGAGAAGGGCACCTCCTGCCGCCTGTCCAACCCGCTGGGCTGCGCCGTGCAGGGCTGCGGCGTCAGCAACACGCTCACCGTTCAGCGCGGAGGCTCCACCTTGTACACCACGAGCAGCTCCTTCCAGGACTACCACTACACGTCGGGCAGCTCGACGGCGGGTACGGCTGGCAACTCCTGCGCGGGGGCCCAGGTGACGCTCAGCTGGAACAACGATGCCGCTCACGGCTGCGGTAACGGCAACGACGGCTCCATCCAGTACACGTGCGATGGAGACTCCACCACCTGGAGCTGCCGCGAGACGGCCGACACCTGGACCGCGCTCAACTACGTGCAGGACGCGCAGCCCTTCCCGCAGCGCTTCTACGGCGTGTGGACGTACGGTGGCACCGACCCCACGCGCCTCTTCAACAGCGACTCCGAGGCGACCACCTATGACAACCACCTGTTCACGGATGCCGATCTGGTGAACGTCAGCCAGTTCGACAGCACGGGGCAGGTCCTCTCCACCAGCCAGCAGTCGGCCGCGCCGGCCGGCAAGGGCTGGTATGTCGAGTACGCGGTGCCCAACGAGCGCACGGGCACCACCGGCACGCTGCTGAGCGGCTGCGTGCTGTGGAGCTCGTTCGAGCCCAGCGGGGCCTCGTCCGCCATGTGCTCGACGACGGGCACCAACGTGGCGCGGCTGTACCAGTCCAACTTCGCCACGGGTGTGGCCAACTGCGCGCTGAGCTTCTACGACAAGGGTCAGGACAAGTGGGCGCGCTACACCAAGAGCAACACCGTGGCCGCTCCGGCCGAGCCGGCCATGCAGGTCTCCATCGGCGGTGGGGAGATCGTCCTCGGCGCCACCCAGCAGGGGCCGGGGCAGCAGTCCACCACGCAGGTCCAGAAGAGCGACGAGGGCGTGAAGTCGCTCTACCAGCTCGAGCTGGATCCGCGCGGCCACAGCTGCCGCCACGACGGCCTCGCCACGGCCTGCGAGTAACGAGGCTGCCGCGGTGGCCTGAGGGCTGAAAGCACAAAGGGCTCGGAACCGGTGCCAGGTTCCGAGCCCTTCTCATGTGCGGGCCATGAAGCCCGAGCCGCCCGTGGGGCTTACTTGCCCGGAGCCGGGGTCGGAGCCGGAGCGCCCGGGGCCGGAGCCGCCGCAGCCGCCGCGGCCTCCTTGGCCTTCTTCTCCTGGGCCTTCTTCTGGGTCTCGGTGAACTTGTCGGTGAGCTCCTGGAACTGCTTCGAGTACTCCTCGGCCTTCTTCTGGTGCTCGGCCGCCCGGGCCATCGCCTCGGCCGCCTTGGCCTTGGGCTTGATGGTCTTGGCCTCGGTCTCCGCGGCCTGCTGCTGCGCCACCTCGTACTGCTGATACTTCGCGATCACGATGCGCTTGTTGATGTACGAGTAGGGGTAGTCCGGGTTCAGGGCGATCACCTGATCCAGGTACGCCATGGCCTTCTCCAGGTGCTCGGGCTGCGCGGGCGCCGTCGCGCTCTGCGTGCCGCCGCGCAGGGAGTAGATCGCCGCCAGCCAGCCCAGGCTCGCCTCGTCCTTCGGGTTGATCTTCAGCGCCTCGTTGAACTTCGCCTCGGCCGCATCCAGGTTGCCCGACTGCCGGTACTGGTCCGCGATGACGCGGTAGAGCTCGACCTTCTCCTCGGGCTTGTCCTTGGTGGCCATGACCTGCATCAGCGCCTTCTCGGCCTCCTCGACCTTGCCGGCCTGGCGGAACTCGTCCGCGGCCACGCGGTACAGGTCCGTCTTCTCCTCGGACTTCTTGACGAACTCCACGTACTTCAGCAGCGCCTGCCCGGCCTTCTCGTGCTCACCGAGCTGCTGGTGGGCGAACGCCTTCTCCTTCCAGGACTTCTCCTGGTTCGGGTCGGCCTGGAGCGACAGCTCGTACTCGGCGGCGGCCTCCTTGAACTCCTTCTTGTTGAAGTGGTTGGTGGCCTTGATGCGGTGCTCCTTGGCGGGATCCTGCTTGTCCTCGCACGCCACGGTGCCCGTGAGGCTCAGCACTCCGAGCAGCAGCCCGACTCGTCCCAGCTTCTTCATGCACATGCCTTTCGATGGTGCCGGGGAGCGGGGCTCTCGGCACGGTTTGGAAATTGGAGGGAGGGCCGGCAGCATACCCGAAGTCGATCCGCGCGCCCCCTCCCAGGTGGGCTCCCCCGGCCTCTACCCGGGGGAGGGGCATGGGCGGCGCCAGTCCCCCGCGCTGGAGAGCAGCCGGGCCTCCCCCAGAGAGACTCGGAGTGCGAGCCCGCTCCGGGGCGCGCCCGCTCAGGGGCGGTGGTTGACGATGTTGTTGGCGTGCTGGCCGTAGATGACCTGGCGGATGAAGTCCCGGCGGAGGAACTCGTGGGGGAAGCCCAGGTCCACCGCGCTCACCTTGTCCAGGCGGGACAGGTGCTCGGGGGCGAGCGTGAGCTCCAGGCTGGAGAGGTTGTCCTGGAGCTGGCGCAGCGTGCGCGCTCCGAGGATGGGGACGATGATGCCCGGCTGCTGGCGCACCCACGCCAGCGACACCTGCGAGGGGCTGCGGCCCACCTCCGAGGCTACCTTCTTCACCTCTTCGGCGATGGCCACCGCGCGCTCGGTCTGCCGGCCCTGGTTGTTGGCCGCGCGCTTGGAGTCCTCCGCCTGGGGTGTCGTCTTCCCGGCCAGCACGCCGCCGCCCAGCGCGCCCCACGGGGTGACGGCCAGCTCCAGCGCCCGCGCCATGGGCAGCAGCTCGCGCTCCACGGTGCGCTGCACCAGGCTGTATTCAATCTGGAGCCCTACGAAGCGCGTCCACCCGCGCAGCTCCGCCAGCGTGTTGGCCTGGGCCACCACCCACGCCGGCGTGTCGCTCACGCCCACGTAGCGCACCTTGCCCGAGCGCACCAAATCGTCCAGGCCACGCATCACCTCGTCCACCGGCGTGAGGAAGTCCCAGGCGTGCAGCCAGTAGAGATCAATGTAGTCCGTCTTGAGCGCGCGCAGGCTCGTCTCGACGGAGGACATCATGTTCTTGCGGTGGTTGCCGCTGGCGTTGGGATCCTCGGGGCGCCGCGACAGCGAGTACTTGGTGGCGAGCACGAAGCGGTCTCGCTCGGAGGAGAGGAACTCGCCCACCAGCCGCTCGCTGCTGCCGTTGGTGTAGTTGACGGCGGTGTCGATGAAGTTGCCGCCCTGGGCCACGAAGGCATCGAACATGCGGCGGGACTCGTCGGGCGAGGCGCCCCAGCCCCAGTCCTCTCCGAACGTCATCGTCCCGAGGCACAGCTCCGAGACGCGCAGCCCGCTACGGCCCAGCAATCGGTACTTCATGGCGGCACTCCTTGCGGTGGGAACTTCCGAAGTCGTGCCGCCCCTCTAGGCCCGTTCCCGCCCGCTGGCAATGCGAGACTGGGACGCTCCTGGCTAGGGTTTGCCGCCCGGGTAATCCGCCCAGTACGTGTCCGGGAGCGGGTTGGTCCCCCGGTCGCTGCGGGGGCCGTCTCCATCCGGCAGGGAGTCGACGCCCTCGCGACGAGGCTCGTCCTCCTCCTCCTCCGTGCTCTTGCGAGTGGTGGGCTTGTCCTCGCCGGGAGCATCCTTGGCGGGGCGGGTGGCGGGCTCCTCGTGTTGCGGGCTCGTCGGGCGCCCGAACATGTCCTCGGCCGGCTGGGTTCCTGGCTTCTTCGTGTCCTGCGTCGCCATGATGGAAGTCCTCCGGCGACAACGGTCATGGCGAGCGCGCCCCACGGCAATCTGTCAGGAATGCAGGGCCCCTGAGCAGGCGGCCGGGCGAGGGCCTGGCTGGAACGTGGAACTTCTTACAGATCCGCCCCTGAAGATCATTCAGGGCGAGGACAAGCGGCCCCACCAACCCTAGGATTTCTCAGAAACAGAGATGGGCGTGGGGTTTGCAATGAGGAGGAGCGGGGGGTCTCAAGAGCACCTTATGACTCGTTCACTTTCTGCGCTTTCACCCTACTACCGGATCGAGCTCGCTCCCCAGGCCTGGAAGGAAGTGGGCTGCGTGGCGGCGGTCGACTTCCAGGTGCTGCAGGACGTGATGGAGCTGTTGGCGGTGGAGGGCACGCCGTACGAGCAGGGCCAGGGGCCGCACGCGCTCACGGTGGCGGGCTTCGAGGTGCTGTACACGCGCGATGACGAGGAGCGGGTCCTCACGCTGCACCGGGTGCGGCGAGCGGCCCAGCAGCCAGGCAAGACGGGCTGACTCCGAGTGAGGGGCCCGTGAGCGCTGGGCTCACGGCTCGCGGAAGATCAACAGGCCGCGCGAGGTGTCCACCGCGTACACGTACCCGTCTCCAGGCACTCGCATGCCGATGGCTCCCTCGTAGAAGCTGTAGCCGCGCTCGAAGTCCGTCTCGCGGAAGGTGTTGAAGGAGGCGATCTGCCGGGGCTGCGAGGGCTCGGACACGTCCAGCACCCGCACGCCCTCCTGGTAGTGGGCGATGTAGAGCCGCGTACCCACCAGCACCATGTTGTGGATGGAGTGCTGCGAGCGCAGCTGCCACTCGCCGATCTTCACCACCTTGGCCGGATGGGTGACGTCCAGCACGCGCAGGTGCGCGTCGTAGCCCTCGCCGCCCTCGAAGGCGACGGTGCGCCCGGCGAACGTGCCCACCGCGTTGGCGTGGCTGGACTGGTGGGCGTACATGTACTTGCCCAGCTGATGCACGTTGGAGGGCTCGCCCACGTCCTGGATGAGGTACCCGAGATCCCAGTGGTTGATGTACAGCCGCCCCTGGTACGCGAACGCGTCGTGCGTGTAGCCCGTGGTCTGCCCGCCCGGCGCGGTGAACCGGTCCAGCAGCACCGGCGCCAACGGCTGGGAGATGTCGAACAGCAGCGTCTCGGCGCGGGGATCCGGAGACATGGCGTACAGCCGGTCCCCCTCCACGAAGACCGTGTGCACGTCGATGGCATCGTCCGGCAGGCTCCGGAGGAACACCGGCTCGGCGGGCTGGGAGATGTCGAAGAGGAGCACGCCGTGGGTGGCGCTGGCCACGTAGAGCGCGTCCCCTTTGGACCAGAGGCCGTTCCAGTAGCTGTCCCCCGGCAGCGTCACCGTGCGCCGGAACACGGGGTGGGCCTTGTCCGCCACGTCGAACACGGTGAGGCCCCCGGTGCGCCCGTTGGCGTTGAGCGACACCACGTAGGCGTGCCCCTTGGCCACGTAGACATCCGCCGGCAGGCCCAGCGACACGAAGGACTCGGAGACGAGCGGGAGGCCTTCGGACTCCTGCTCGCCCTCGAGCCGTGAGGCCCGCAGCGCCTGGAAGGTGCCATACGAGCGCACCTGGCCATTGCGGCACGTGGCATAGCAGCCGCTGAGCTGCCCCTCGCCGGACACCTGGCAGCCCATGTAGGCCGTCCGGGTGGTGGTGATGCCGTCCGAGAGGGTGCCATCCCTGCGGAGGTAGAAGGACTGGCTGTCCCGCTGCTCCGTGGTGGCCGGGCCGCCCGCGATGATGCTGGGGCCCCCGCCGTTCGCCAGGTGCATGGCCGAGGCGAACATCACCCCGCCCGAGGATGAGGCGCTCGACACCGCGCGGCTCTTCAGGATGTAGACGCCCTCGGTGGGCGCGCTGCCCAGCGTGCTCAGGGCGCACTTCGCCAGGTCGAAGGCAGGGCGGTCCCCACACGCGGACTCGGCGGTGGGGACATAGTGGCACGGCGCCAGAGCCCCCTCATCCGCCGCATCCCCCTTCTCCGGCAGCGAGGGCCACGGGCTGGGCTCCGCGTCGGAGTCCGGGGGCTTGGGCTCCGAGGAGCAGCCGGCGAGCAAGAGGACACAGGCGGCCAACCACGCCCAGGCGCGAAGGGTGCGAGTCATGGAGGAGAGAACTCCCGTCGAGGGGCGTCAGCCCCGGTGGAGGGGACTCACGGGGTGCGGGGCGGCAACAGGCGGGTGACGCGCGCCAGCAGCGTGTGGATGGAGAAGGGCTTGGCCACGAAGTCCACGGCCCCCTCGTTGTACAGCTTCATCACGTCCTCATCGCGGATGCGCGCGGAGAGCACCAGCGAGCGCACGGGCGAGGAGGCCTCCCGCAGCGCGCGCAGCACCTCGATGCCCGAGCGCCGCGGCATGTGCACGTCCAGCAGCAGCAGATCCACCGGCGTGAGGTTGGGGTTGAGCAGGCGCGTCAGGGCCTCCTCTCCATCCTCCACCGTCTCCACCACGTAGCCCTCGGCCTCCAGCAGGCGCTGGAGCACGCGGCGCAGCGCGGGCTCATCGTCCGCCACGAGGATGCGGTGCGAGCGGGCCTGTCCCCCCTCCCCGGAGCGAGCGGCCGCGCCCGTGCGCCCAGTCGCGCCGCTCGCCTCATCGCGAGCCGGCGGGCTGAGCCGTGCGGCAGGCTGGGCCGCCGGATTCATGGGAGGCTGGAGCAGACGGGAGCCGCCAGTCGTGGGCTCCTTGTCCATGCGTGGGGCGAGGGGAGGCCGGGCCGGCTGCGGCGGCAGGGCAGGGGGGAGGGCGGGACGCGCGCCCGAGCCCGTCGAAGTATGGGAGGTCCGGCTCTGCGAAGAGCCCGTCTGTTCCAGGCGCGAGCCGGTGAAGGGCCGCTCCGGGTGGGCTGGCTGGGAGGAACCCGCGGCGGTGCCGGAGTCTCTGTCAGGGGAGGCGCGCAGCAGCGTGCGGCGCTGCAGGTGGGCCATGAGCCGCAGGCGCAGCTCGGCCGGCTCCACGGGCTTGACCAGATAGTCGTCCACGCCGAGCTGGAAGGCGCGCACCCGCTCCGCCGAGCCGTCGCGCGTGGTGTGGAAGACGACGGTGAGGTTGCGCCAGGCGGGGTCGGCTCGAATCTGGGTGAGCAGCTCGAAGCCATCCAGCGAGGGCAGGGCCACATCCAGCAGCAGCAGGTCCGGGTGGTGGCGCTGGAGGCTGGAGAAGAGGTTGCGCCCGTCGTTGAGCGTCACCACCTCCATGCCCGCGGCCTCGAGCACGGCGCGGGCGGCGGCGAGCACCACGTTGTCATCATCCACGGCCAGGACGCGGAAGCGGGCGGGGCTGGCACGCTGGATGGAGACCAGCTCGCGCGCCAGCGCCTGGGCCGGAGTGCTCAGCGAGAGCACGGCGTCCACGCCCTCGCGAGCCGTGGTGCGCAGCTCGGCCGGAGGCACCAGCAGCACGAGCGGAGGAGGGTGGCCCAGCGAGCGCATCACGGTGCGCACCGAGGCGGGCACGGTGGGGCCCACCACCACGCGCTCCACGGGGCGCTCGGAGGTGAGCAGGCGCGCGGCCTCCTCGTCCGAGCCGGCGGACACGGCATCCATGCCCACGGCCTCGAGGTGGTGGGCCAGCTCCACGGCCAGGTGGCTGTCCGCCAGCCGCACGAGCACGCGCGGCCGGTGGGGCACCAGCGGCAGGGTGCTCGGGGGGTGGGCGAAGGCCTCCTGGAGGGACTGGAGCAGCCCGTGGACGCGAGGCGGGAAGGGCGGGGCGTCGCCCTCGGTGAGCTTCTCCAGCTCCGTGGCGATCCGGGCCACCTCGGTGAAGCCCAGCGTGCTGGCCGTCTGCCGCAGGGCGCGCACCACCTGGGCGAACATCGTCGAGGAGCCGTTGAGGCCGGCCTTCCAGCCCTCGGCGTGGCGGCGCAGCTGGCTCAGCCGTTCGGACGCACTGGCGCGGAAGCCGTCGCGGACTGTCGCGAGGGCCTGAGCCATCTCTTCTGCGACACCACGCTCGGCCATGAGGGTCGTCGGGCTCGTGAGGTGAGGACGCGGGCGCGGGGCACGCCCGTGACAACAGGTTTAGCACGACGGCCGAGAGGCTGTCCGCGCCTGGAAGGAGGAGTGCACTAGGAGACGCCCGGTTGCCCCCTATCCCCCGGGAAGGTTCGAGCTCCATGCTACCACAGTAGGAAGATCTGGAAACGCAGGTTGCCCGGAGAATGGCTGGATTCACCCGGGGTGATGGGTGCTGGGCCGCTCGGGGGCGGCTTGGTGGATCCGCGCCCCGGGGCCTGGAGTCCTCCAGTACGCTCGGCGGGCGATGACGGTGACGCGGCTGGAGATAGCGGGCTACCGCTCGGTGAAGCGGCTGGTGCTGCCGGTGCACCCGGTGACGGTGGTGGTGGGAGCGAACGGGAGCGGGAAGACGAACCTGTACCGAGCGCTCTACCTGCTGCAGGCGGCGGCAGAGGGGCGGCTGGCGCGGACGCTGGCGGAGGAGGGGGGCACTCCGAGCGTGGTGTGGGCGGGCCCGCGCGAGCACAAGAAGCCGGTGCGGATGACGGTGGGGGTGACGCTGGAGGACGAGCTGGCGTACGAGCTGAGCTGCGGCATCGTCCCGAGCGACCCTTCCGAGCCGGGGACGCTGTTCCTGTTGGATCCGGAGGTGAAGGAGGAGCACCTGTGGGCGCTGTCGGGAGGGCGGCGCGCGGTGTTGATGGAGCGCAAGGACCGCACGGCGTTCCTGAGGGACTCGGAGGGCAAGCGGGTGACATTCCCCACGCAGCTGTGGAGCGCCGAGTCGGTGCTGGACCAGCTGGCCGAGCCGCAGCGCTTCCCGAGGCTGTCGGAGCTGCAGCGGACGTTGAAGGCGTGGCGCTTCTACCACCAGTTCCGGACAGACCTGGAGGCGCCGGCGCGGCAGCCGCAGGTGGGGGTGAGGACGACGGCGCTGGCGCATGACGGCAGGGACCTGGCGGCGGCGCTGGCGACGATCTACGAGATTGGGGACCGGAGGGGGTTGGAGAAGGCGCTCGACGACGCATTTCCGGGAGCGGAGCTGCAGGTGGAGGCGCCGCAGGGGCGGTTCAGCCTGGCGCTGCGAATGCCCGGGTTGAGTCGGCCGATGGCGGCGAGCGAGCTGTCGGACGGGACCTTGCGCTACCTGTGCCTGCTGGCGGCGCTGCTGAGTCCGCGTCCACCGCCCTTCGTGGCGCTGAACGAGCCGGAGACGAGCCTGCACCCGGATCTGCTGGGCCCGCTGTCACGGCTGCTCGTGGAAGCGGCGAAGCACAGTCAAATCTGGGTGACGACGCACGCGGAGCCGCTGGCGGAGGCGGTGTCTCGGCGCACGGGCTACGAGCCGGTGCGGCTGGTGAAGCACGGGGGCGCCACGGAGGTGGAGGGCCCGGCCTCCTCGGAGGAGTAAGGCGCCCGGGATGAGGCTCTGGCTGGCCTTGCCAGCGGTGGCCTAGGGAGCAGACTCGCTAGCGAAGAGTTCCTGGACGGAGTCCGTCGTCACCGCTTTGCGCAGCCAGATCTTGAGCTGAGCGAGATCCTTGCAGGCCAGGATTCTCTGTCGGCTGGCGGCATCTACCTCGAGGCCCCGAGCATCGAGCACCTCAAGCAGGGCTTCCTGTTCGCCCTCCTGGCGTCCTTCCTCGCGTCCTTGGGCGACGTACTTCCGGGCGAAGTTGCTCTGGTACTCGTAGGTTCCACGCTGCATCAGCGCCTCCAGGGCGTTACGGGCCGCCTCGCTCAGCGAGGACAAGGCCAAGTCAACGTAAAGGCGGACACGTTCGGCTTCAAGCCCCGCCACGGCTCCCATGACCGTTCGTGCAATAGCCTGTCCCACCTCTTCTTGCCCATGTGCCATGGCGGACAACACCGCCAGCTCCGGGTCCCTGCGGGCCGCCTGCTCGTCGGTGAGCACGGGGATGGCATCCGGACTTGCTACCAGCGGCTGGAGCATGAAACCCGGGTGGCCCAATTCGATGGGTTGAGCGCACCAGCGCGCCACCGCAGCGTTCGGCGCTACTACCAGCAGCGCCGTGGGGCAGTCGATTCGCGAGCGCAGGCTGGTCAGGTACAGCGGCCATGTCTTGCGCTTGTCCTCGTCCCGGGACAGCTGCACCTCCACCACGATTGCGAAGACGGGCTTGTCTTCCACCAGGAGCACTACGAGGTCCGCCCGGTACTCGGTAGGGACCACTTCGGTGAGCTCGGCGGACTCCACCCGAGCCTCGGACCAGGCTGGCAGCGTGAGCCCGAGCGCGTCTTGCAGCAGCTCGGGCGCTAGCGTGGGACGGTTGCGGAACAGGAGCAGGAGCCCCTCGTGCAGCATGGAAGCCATGGCGAGGCAGGGTAGGTGAGGGGTCTGACCCAACAGGTCTCCCGCAAACTCCCCTCTCCCCCAAGTGACATGACCTCCCGAGGCCGCGCTGAAAGGTCCTACCCATGGAGTAGAGTGCCGGGCGGTTGCTCCTACCCGAGAGGATCTCATGCCTCGCCCCTCCACTGAAGAGCCCTTGCCAGCGTTTCCCCCTCGAATCGGAGCGTGGAGACTGCTCGAGCTGCGCAGCTGGGGCTCTTACGGCACCGTCTACCGCGCGGAGCCCCTCGAGCGCCCCGGCACGAGCCCGTTCGCGCTCAAGCTCGCGCACAGCCCCATGGATCCACGCTTCCTGCGCGAGGCGGAGCTGCTGCGGCGCGTGCGCCACCCCCATGTGCCGCGGCTCTACGACTCGGGCCTGTGGGAGAACTCCTCGGGGACCTTCCCCTTCCTGGTGATGCAGTGGGCCGAGGGCGTACCCTTGTATGATTGGGCGCGCGGGCGGGTGGTCAGCTCGCGGCAGGTGATGCGAGTGGTGGCGCACATTGCCTGGGCGCTGGCGGCCACTCATGCCGCCGAGGCCGTCCATCGAGACGTAAAGGGAGACAACATCATGGTGCGGCCTGAAGACGCCCATCCCATGCTGCTGGACTTCGGGGCCGGGGACTTCCGCGGCGCTCCGACCCTCACGGAAGGGGCGCTGCCGCCGGGAACCTACGGCTACCGCAGCCCCGAGGCCCTGCGCTTCCAACAACGCTTCTGGCGGACGCCCGGCGCTCGCTACGAGCCGGGGCCGGCGGATGATCTCTACGCCCTGGGCATTACCGCCTACCGGCTCGTCACCGGCGCCTTTCCGCCGCCGTGGGAGCCCTCTGAGATCCGGGAGCAGGAGCCCTCGCTGCCCACGGTTGCCTCCGAGCCCGCCGAGAAGCGGGTGAACCTGAGCCCGGAGCTGGCGGCCATCATCCGGCAGTTGCTCTCGGAGGAGCCCTTGGCGCGGGGGAGCGCGGCCCAGGTGGCCGAGGCGCTGGAGCAAGCGGCGAAGACGGCCGGGCCCGAGGCGGATCAGCCCATCACCCATCGTGCCAGGGTGGCACCTGCAATGCGCAGGAGCGAACCCCGCTCGACGCGTCTGGCTTGGGTGAGGAAGCCATGGGTGAGCGCGGCCATGGGGCTGGCGGCGACGGCGGGGCTGGCCACGGTGTGGGTGGTTCACGAGCCACGGAACCCGGAGCGGCAAGCGCCACCGTGGCCCCCGGAAGAGTCAGCTCGTCCGAAGCAGGACAAGGACAGCGCGGATGGGGGCACCTCGCTCGCGGACGAGACGCTCGCCAGCATGGTGAAGATGGAGCAGCCTCAACTCACCTGGCAGGGATTGGAAGCCGATATGCCAAAGGAGCCACTGCCGGGGCAGGCACGGCCTCCGTGCAAGCAGCGAGGAGCGGTGGTGATCAACGGGGGCTGCTGGGGGCGACCCGAGAATTCGACGCCGCCCTGTGGAGAGGGAGATTACGAATGGGGAGGACTCTGCTATCGCCCAATCCTCGGGAAGGCTGCTCCGGCCACCTCGGAGCCGCGGTAGCAGAGCGCATCATTACTGCTTCGCCTTGGCGATGGTGTCCTTGGCCTCCTTCACCACGTTGTCCACGGTGAAGCCGAACTTCTGCAACAGGGCCTTGAGCGGCGCGGAGGCACCGAAGGAGCGCATGCCAATCACCGAGCCGCGCAGCCCCACCCAGCGCTCCCAGCCGAACACCTCCGCCTGCTCCACCGCCACGCGGGCGCGCACGGAAGGAGGCAGCACCGCGTCGCGGTAGCTCTGATCCTGCTGCTCGAAGAGCTCCCACGAGGGCATGCTCACCACGCGCGCCTTCACGCCCTCGGCCTTGAGCTTCTCGTAGGCCTCCAGGCACAGCGGCACCTCGCTGCCGGTGCCGATGAGGATCACCTCGGGTGTCCCTTCGGAGTCGGCGAGCACGTAGGCGCCCTTGGCCACTCCGGACGCGGGCCCGTACTTCGAGCGGTCCAGCGTGGGCACCGCCTGGCGCGTGAGCACCAGCGCCACCGGGTGGTGCTTCAGCTGCGCAATGAGCCGCCAGGACTCGGTCACCTCGTTGGCGTCCGCGGGCCGCAGGACGACGAGCCCCGGGATGGCGCGCAGGCTGGGCAGCTGCTCCACCGGCTGGTGCGTGGGCCCGTCCTCGCCCAGGCCGATGGAGTCATGGGTGAAGATGTGGATGGACGGCACCTCCATGATGGCGGAGAGCCGGATGGCCGGGCGCTGGTAGTCGCTGAAGATGAGGAAGGTGGCGCCGTAGCCGCGCACCTTGCTCAGCGCCAGCCCGTTGACGATCGAGCCCATGGCGTGCTCGCGCACGCCGAAGTGGATGTTGCGCCCGGAATGATCGCCCGGCTTCATCGGCCCCGAGCTGGTGATGTACGTCTTCGTGGACGGGTTGAGGTCCGCCGAGCCGCCCACCAGCCACGGATAGTTCTTCGCCAGCGCGTTGAGCACCTTGCCGCTCGACTCGCGCGTGGCCATGCCCTTGGCGTCCGGGGGGAAGGTGGGCAGCTCCTTGTCCCAGCCCTCGGGCAGCTCGCGCCGCTGCATGCGCTCGAGCTGTTCGGCCAGGTCCGGGTGCTGCTTCTTGTACTCGGCGAGCGTCTTCTCCCACGCCTCGCGCAGCTGCTTGCCGCGAGCCCCCAGCCGCTTCTGGAACTGCTCGCGCACGCCGTCGGGCACCAGGAACTGCGAGTCCTCGGGCCAGCCGTAGGCGCGCTTGGCGCCCTTGAGCTCCTCGGCGCCCAGCGGCTCGCCGTGGGCCTGCGCCGTGTCCTGCTTCTTCGGCGCGCCGAAGCCGATGTGGCTGCGGACGATGATCATCGTCGGCTTGCCGCGCTGCTCCTTGAAGGTGCGGTACGCCGCCGAGAGCGCGTCCAAGTCGTTGGCGTCGTCCACGCGCAGCACGCGCCAGCCGTAGGCCTCGAAGCGCCGGCCCACGTCCTCGGTGAAGGCCAGGTCCGTGCTGCCGTCGATGGAGATGCGGTTCGAGTCGTAGATCCAGCACAGGTTGGGCAGCTGGAGGTGCCCGGCGACGGAGGCGGCCTCGCTGGCCACGCCCTCCATCATGTCGCCGTCACCGCAGATGGCCCACACGTCGTAGTCGAACAGGGTGAAGCCCGGGCGGTTGAAGTGGCCGGCCTGCCACCGGGCGGCGATGGCCATGCCCACGCTGTTGGCCACGCCCTGGCCCAGCGGGCCGGTGGTGGTCTCCACGCCGGAGGTCCACCGGTACTCGGGGTGGCCGGGGGTGACGCTGTCGAGCTGGCGGAACTTCTGGAGGTCCTCCATGGAGATGGTGGGCACCTCCTCCACGCCGTAGGCGCGGGTGACGCGGCGCACGCCCGCCAGGTGCAGCAGCCCGTACAGCAGCATGGAGGCGTGGCCGTTGGAGAGGATGAACCTGTCTCTGTTGGGCCAGATGGGGTTGGCCGGATCGTACCGCAGCTCCTGCTGCCAGAGCTGGTAGGCGACGGGGGCCAGCGCCATGGGCGCGCCCGGGTGCCCCGAGTGGGCCTTCTCCACCGCATCCATGGCCAGGGTGCGGAGGGTGTTGATGCTCAGCGTGTCCAGCGTATCGGTCTTCATAAGTGGGAGTTCCCCTTCAGGCCCCTGCGTCGGGCGCACCATGCCGCAAGCGCGGCCCGAGCGCCGCACCAAACGCGCCGAACGTCTGGGGTGGGACGGAGTGTCAGACCGGTCTCCTACACTTGCGAAGAAATAGCGGCGGCCCTGGTTCGTTTCAGGAACCGGGCGGATGGCGCGTCAGGGCCAGCGCTCTCGTTCAGGGGTGGGTGTCATGGGTCATCTGTTCGTTCCGGCGGCGCTGGTGTTGTGGGTAGGGGTGGCGGTGGTGCGTTCGTTGGCGACACCGGCCCCGGCCCCCAGTCCTATCCGGGCGGTGGAAGTGGAACGCACAAAGCCGCGCCCGGCCGAGTCCTCCGGCAAGTCCGTGTCGGAGGCCCAGCGGGCAGCGGCGCAGGTGCACGGCGAGGGCTGAGGCCGCTCGCCGCAGGCAGTGTCAGGGTGGATGAGTAGAGCGTGTCCTTGAGGGCTCGTGCCCCGAGCGCTGCGCGGCTCGTGTCCGCTCATTTCAGCAACACGGAGGGGCGCCTGTCCGGTCTGACAGGTGGATTCGATTCGGGGGGATGGCCATGGTTCAACTCTTCATTCCAGCGGTGCTGGTGCTCTGGGTGGCGTGGGTGGTTCCGCGCTCCCGGCGTCGCAACCGGCGCTTCAAGCTGAGCGCTCGCGCCCGGTAACACCGAGCTCGCGAGGCTCCCAACCGGCCCCGAGGTGCACAACCTCGGGGCTCTTTTTTTTTCTCGGGGTGACAGGGGACTCACCACGGCGCTCCCTTGGGTGTATATGTGGCGCCACATGTCCTTCGAGAAAGCTCTTCGAGAGATGATTCGGGGTGAGCTGGCGGCCCAGCTCAGCCCGCTCCAGAAGTCCATCGCGCAGCTCGAGCGAGGGTTGGATTCGCTCCAGGCGCTGCGCAACGTCACGGGGCAGCTCGCGCCGCTGCTCGCCCAGCGAGGCCGGGAGGTGGTGCTGCGGCACGCCCAGACACAGGCGCCCCCCCAGCGAGCGGCTCCCGCACGCGCTCCGGAGGCGGCTCCGGCGCCGAGGGCGAAGGCGGCCCCCACCTCCGGCTTCAGCTGCGCGGTGAGCGGCTGCAGGCGGCCGGCGCGCTCCAAGGGCTACTGCTCGGCGCACTACCAGAAGCTGCGCTTGTTGATCCGCACCAACCGCCGCCCGGCGGACTGGGTGGATGATGCTCCGCCCCAGTCGGCGCGGGATATGAAGCTGCCTCGGGGCCGCGCCGCGGCGCGCGACCGGGAGCCCGAGCCCGTGGCTCCCAAGGAGCCGCCCAAGCCCAAGGCGTGGGTGCGCAAGAAGGGGAGCGCGGAGAAGGTCTCCCTGAACTGAGCCGTGGGCTCCCCTCGAGAGGGAGCCGCCGGGCTTGCTGACGGACAGGGCCGCCACGGCGGTGGCCCGCGAGTGCCGAAGCGAGTGGGGAGTCCGAGCGGAGCCCGCCCTCGTGCCGTGGCTTCCCGACACGTCAGGTCACACGGCCGTTGACAGACCTGCCGGGGGATGGGATTCGGGCGGCATGAGCGAGCAAGGCTATCCGGTCTCCGTGGCCGTGCAGCGCCCTGACGGGCGCGTCGAGCACGTGCGTGTGGGCACCGCGTTCAAGATCGAGGACGGCTTCACGCTGCAGATGGGCGAGCTCTTCATCGGCGGCACGCCCGAGGCGGCTCCGGCGAGCACCGGGGCCCCCCGGCGAGCGTACAGCAGCGGGGGCGGCTCCAGCGGCGGCGGAGGTGGGGGCGAGGTGTTCCCCAACTACGGCCGCAGCAAGGGTGGGCCCATCCGCGGCGCGACCATGCAGGACCTGGAGTACTACGCCAACGGCGCGCGGCGCTCTCTGGCGGACCCGAGCAAGTCGCGCTGGCATGACAAGGAGCGCGCGCTGCTGGCGGCCATCGAGGCGGAGATCGCCCGCCAGCGCGGCGGTGGTGGCGGGGAAGAGGATCGCGGCGGCGCGCCGTCCTCCCGGGATGACAGCGAGCCGCCTCCACACACCGACGAGGACATTCCCTTCTAACCTGGCGAAGGGGGTGCCGTGGCCCTGGTGAGGAGGTTGGACAGGGCCGTACCGCGGAGCGGCGTGGGTGGTAAAACGGCGAGCCATGCCTTCGCCGCACCCCGCTGGAGTGTCGAGTGCCTCAACCGAGGCTGCCCCAACAGGTAGCCTGGAGGCTCGGCCTCCCGCGAGCGGGGGCCGGTGGGTCGCGAGCATGGCGGTGGCCGTGCTGAGCGTCCCCGTGTCGCTGTGGCTGGGCAGGTGGGTGGGCGCGCTCGGGACCAGCACGGTGCTGGCGGCCCTGCCGGCGCTGCTCATCGTCCTGGTGCTGCCCGCGCTGGCGGTCGTGGTGGTGGAGCGCTGGCTCAGCCGCCGGGACGGTGCTCGGGGCACGCGCACGGGGGCGGCGCTGGGCGTGGCGCTCGGGCTCCAGGTGCTGGTGCTGGTGGGCGCGATCTGGGCGGGCGCCTCGGCGCGGAGGCTCGGAGACGCGGCCCTGCTGACGCTGGTGGAAGCGGGGGTGCTGCCCGGGGCGGTGAGGTGGATGACGAGACGCTCAGGCTCACCCGCGATGAGCGGGCTGCTGGGGTTGTTGGTGGCGGTGCTCGTGGTGCCGAGGCTCGCGGTGGCGGCCTGTCCCTCGCGAGACACGTGGCCGACGCAGGACTGGCCTCAGGGAGCGTTGCCCGCCGGGCGCGAGCAGGCGCTCAAGGCCTTCGAGGACTATGCCTTCACGCTGGAGGGCAAGGACGAGGAGCGCAACGGCATCCGCACGGACGGAGTGCTCATCATCCACCGTGGGCGGCTGGTGTACGAGCGCTATGCGCGAGGCTTCCAGGCGAACCAGCGGCACCTGGGCTGGTCCATGTCGAAGAGCGTGACCAATGCGCTCACGGCGGTGGCGGTGGGGCATGGGGTGCTGTCGGTGGATGACCCCATCTGCAAGCACGTGAAGGCGACGAACGAGGCCGCGTGCGCCATCACGGTGCGCAACCTGCTCGAGTTCAGCTCGGGGCTGGACTGGAAGGAGGGCTACGAGAACGGCTCGCTCCAGACGTCCTCGGTGCTGGCGATGCTCTACGGCGAGGGACGCCGGGACATGGTGGGCTTCATCACCTCGCACGCGCTGCGGGACAAGCCGGGGACGAGCTGGGAGTACTCCTCGGGGGACGCCACGCTGCTGGCGGGAGTGGTGGAGGCGGCGATGCGCCCGCGCTTCGGAGACGGGTGGGAGTGGAAGCTGCTGTTCGAGCCGGTGGGGGCGCGCAGCGTGATCTTCGAGCGGGATGGGAAGGGCACGGTGGTGGGCTCCTCGCTGGCGCACGCCACGCCGCGCGACTGGGCGAAGCTGGGCTTCCTGTTCCTCAATGATGGCTGCTGGGAGGGCCAGCGCCTGCTGCCGGAGGGGTGGGTGGCCCAGTCCGTGGCCGTCCCCGAGGGCCTCAAGCAGAAGCGCGTGGACTGGGATCCAGGAGACGTGAACGGCTGGCAGCTCTGGCTCAATCGCCCCGTGCCTGGTTTCCAGGAGCAGAGGCCCTGGCCGGACGCGCCTGAGGACGCTTTCGCCATGCGCGGACACTGGGGACAGTCCGTCACCGTCATCCCCTCGTTGGATCTGGTGGTGGTGCGCATGGCGGATGACCGGAAGAAGGCCTTCGAGCTCAACGCCTTCCTGGCGCGGGCCATCCCGCTGGTGGAGGGCGCGCCATGAAGCGCACGGTGCTCGGGGTGCTGCTCGCGGCCCTGCTCCCAGTGCTGTCCTCGTGCGGGAGCGGCACCAGCCGGCACAAGTACCAGAACAACGATCTGGTGCTCGTGACGGCCTACACGGCCAAGGACGCCTGCTCGTGCCTCTTCGTGATGGAGCGGGAGGAGGAGTTCTGCCGCGCCTTCGTGAAGGCCGACCCGGCCGTGGCGAGCCTCACCATTGACCGAGAGAAGAAGGCGGTGGAGACCTCGGCGCTGCTGCTCTGGGGCGCGCGAGCCCACTACGAGAACGCCCATGACGGCTGCGTGTTGGAGCCGTGAGCCCGAGAGGCAGGCTCACTCGTTCTTCCACAGCCCATGACGGCGGGCCCGTCGCCCCAGGGTGACGGGATCCATGCCCAGCGCCACCGCCGCGCGCCGCAGCACGCCGCCGTGTTGCTCCAGCGCCTCGCGGATGATGTCCCGCTCCACCAGCTCCAGCCGCGTCTTCAGCGTGCCTGTCAGCACCGGGTTGGCCTGGCGGGTGCCCACCAGCGTCGGAGGCAACAGCCGCCGCGTCACCATCTCTCCCGGCTGAGAGAGCAGCACCGCGCGCTCCATCACATTGCGCAGCTCGCGAGCGTTGCCCGGCCACGAGTACGCCAGCAGCGCCTCCTCCGCCTCCGCGGCGATCCCACTCGCCGAGCGCTTCAGCGCCCGGTTGAACAGCTCCAGGAAGTGCCGCGCCAGCGAGAGCACATCCTCGGGACGATCGCGCAGCGGGGGCAGATCGATGATGAAGCTGTTGAGCCGGTAGAACAGGTCCGCCCGGAAGCGGCCGGCGCGCACCTCCTGGGACAGGTCGCGGTTGCTCGCCGCCACCACGCGCACGTCCACGTGCCGCACCTGGGTGCCGCCCACCGGCCTCACGTCCCCGCCCTCCAGCACGCGCAGCAGCTTGATCTGGAGGTTGGGCGTGGTGTTCTCAATCTCGTCCAGGAAGATGGTGCCGCCGTCCGCCAGGACGAACAGGCCCGGGTGGTCCGCCACCGCGCCGGTGAAGGCGCCCTTCACGTGGCCGAACAGCTCGCTCTCCAGCAGCGTCTCCGTCAGCGCGCCGCAGTCCTGCACCACCAGCGGCACGTCTCCGCGGCCGCTCATCCGGTGGATGATGCGTGACAGCACCTCCTTGCCCGTGCCCGTCTCGCCTTGCAGCAGCACCGCTACCCGGTGAGGCGCCGCCACGCGCACCAGGTCCAGCACCCGCTGCATCGCCGGGCTCGAGAACCCAGGCCCATCTCCCGGCGCGGGAGCCGGCGTCCCCGCGGGCCCGCTCATCAGCGCGCGCTCGCGCAGCAGGTTGCGCTCCAGCTCCAACCCCATGCGCCGCTGCTCGGTGCGCACCCCGTGCTCGCGCCCCGCGTCCAGCACGGCCTGCTGCAGCACCGGCACCTCGGGCGACGGCCCCAGCGTGCGGAAGATGCTTCCCGAGTTGAACAGCTCGATCAGCCGCTCGGGCGCCGCGGGCGCGCAGAAGACGATGCGCGCGGCCATGTCACTGGGGGGAGCGGCCCCCGTGGCGTCCACCTCCTCCATGCGCCGCGCCGTGAGCTGCTCCACCAGCGACAGCGCCTGCACCTCGTCCCACCCCGCCACCAGCAGCACCGCCACGTCTCCGCGAGACAGCAGCGAGTACACCTCCGCCGGCGCCGCCGCGAAGCCCAGCCGCGCGTGCCCGTCCAGCGCCGTGCGGATGATGCGCGCTTGGGCCTCCGTGGCGTACGCCACCGCCACGTGCAGCGCGCTCTCCAGCAGGTAGCGCGCCAGCGTCACCCGATCCGAGCCCTCGAAGGCCTGGAAGGCCACGCCCAGCGCCGTCACCGTGCCGCCCTCGGCGCCCTCCGTGTCGTGCCGCCACCGCACCTCGCCGCGCACCCGGATGCGCGCGTGCGAGTCCGGCAGCGAGAACGCCATGTCGAGCTCCTGCCCCTCGCGCGGACCCTCCCCCTCCCCGCCACGCGGGGTGGCCACCAGGCCAATGCCCGTCTCGCTGATGTTCACCGACCAGCACCCGTGCAACGCCGGCTGCGTCACCACCTGCACGTACAGGGGCTTGCGCGGGCTGCGATCGGTAAAGGAGTCGCTGGGATGCTTCATAGGTGAATCTTCACGCTTCAAGAATGAAGTATTGGCCCATTCCCGCGAAACTTCACGCCTTCACCGAGACTTTCATGGCATGGAGGCTTCAGCCTTGAAATGGGGCCTCGGGTATAAGTCCTTGATTTTCGAGAGCCCGGCGGTTGGCAAGGATCCTGCTCATCGCTGGAGACGGCAGCGGTCTGCGGCCCTCCTCCATCAGGTTCACACCAGGAAGCTCTCTTCCCATGCACGCACAGCTCGAGTCGACACAACCGGTGCTGGACCTGGACGTGGAGCGACAGCTCCGCCATCGGATGGCCATGGCCAGCCCCACGGATACGGCTCGCGGAATGTTCTTCAACGGGGCGCTCGAAGTCGCACGCGCACTCGGTGGGAGCGAGACCGCGGACCGCTGCCAGCAGCTCATTGGTGAGAAGCGCTTCATCGATTTCTTCAATTATCCCGTCCTCGACTTGCTGCGCATGTCCCTCGAGCTGGTCCGCTGCATTGGCCCCCGCTCGGGTGGGGGCGCCGGGGTGCTGCGGCGCATGGGGGCCCAGTCAGCCCGAGACTTCCTGGCCTCGCCGCCGGGCAAGACGATGGTGCTGCTGGCGAGCAACAGCCCTCGGAGGCTGCTCAACCAGCTGCCCACCAGCTACCGCACCGCCGTCAGCTATGGCGAGCGGCGCGTGGTCTGGTCCGTCTCCGAGCGCACCGGCCTCTTCGTCGCCCAGCGAGACTTCATGCCGCCCGCCTTCACCAAGGGACTGTTGCAGGGCGTGCTGGAGGCCACCGGCGTTCGCAGCGTGAATGTAAGTGGCCGTCCTACTGGCATGTTGGACAGTGAATACGAGATTTCCTGGGAGTAATGGGATAAGGCGGCCGGTTTTTGAGTCACAGCGTGCGCAGCAAGCCGGCTCCCTTGCTTCGGGGAGGGGACGGCTGGAAGGCCAAACCCCCCGGGGATGAGAGGAAGATGATGCGGCTCGACAACGTGACGGTGCAGGGTGCTCAGAGCGCTCCGCTGGTGATGCCGCGCGTGTGTGTGTGTGGGTCGGGTTCGACCGAGTCCTCGCACGTGACGCAGCCGGCGCCCGGGTCCCCCTGCGCCGCATGCGGTGGGAGCCTCCCGCAGGCCGCCGAGGCCGCGGCTGCCGAGCGCCCGCCGAAGCGCAAGCTGCAGGATTTCCTGGGCGCCTTCGTCTGAGCGCCCGCCTTTTGAAGCCTTGAGTCCGGATGACGGGGCGGTCCCCCTTGGCGGAGGATTGGGGCGGGGGACAGTCCCGTCATCTTCTTTTTCGGCGCCCAACCCCTGGAAACTCCTCGCCTGGAGCAGGTGTGACAACCTGCGGCAGGGTGGGGCCGATAATGGAGCTGGATTTCTGATCGCTCGGAGCCAGCACCCATGACGTCCACCATCACTCGCAGCTCGGCCACTCGTCACGCGGGGGATTCGTTCGGCGCGTCGAGCACTCGGGCCGCGGCGCCCTCGCAGCCGGTGCCGCCCGAGGGGCTGTCGCGTGGGGCGACGGGGGCGGGGGTGAAGCAGCTGCAGGATCGGCTGATCGACTTGAAGCTGTTGCCGGCCTCGGTGAAGAGCAGCACGGGCTACGGCACCTTCGGGCCGAAGACGGAGGCGGCGGTGAAGGCCTTCCAGAAGTCCGAGGGCCTGCAGCAGGTGGGCTCGTTTGGCCCGAAGACGCACGAGGCGATGGTGCGGCACTTCTCCGGGCCGGCGCCCTCGCAGGGCGTGCCCGCGGCGGGGCTCGAGCGCGGGGCGAAGGGGCCGGCGGTGAAGCAGCTGCAGGATCGGCTGATTGATCTGCACTACCTGCCGGGCTCGGTGAGGGACGGGGCGGGGTACGGCTCGTTCGGGCCTATGACGGAGAGCGCGGTGAAGGCGTTCCAGGCGGACCGCGGGCTGCCGCAGGTGGGCAAGTTCGGCCCGGCCACGCACGAGGAGATGCAGCGGGCGCTGGCGGGGCAGCCGCCGCTCAACGGCATTCCGGGACCGGCGCCGGGCGGGGGCATCTTCCCGCCGCCGCACGGGCTGGCGGCCATCAAGGCGACGTTCGGTGAGGCGGGCAAGAACATGGTGACGACGCAGCTGCCGCTGGGCCCGGGCGGCAAGATGGTGAACGTCACCATGAACGCGAAGATGGCGCCGGTGATGAAGGCATGCCTGGAGGACGCGCAGAAGAAGGATCTGCTCAAGTACATCAAGACCTTCGACGGCATGTACCCGGGCTTCGTGCGCAACAAGCGGGACGCGAAGACGGGGCGGGATCTGCAGCCGCCGCAGCCGTCGGTGCACTCGTGGGGCATCGCCTTCGACATCAACGCCAACCCGCGGCCCGGCAAGGTGAACCCCGAGCTGGTGAAGCACTTCAAGGAGTGGGGCTTCACCTGGGGCGGTGACTTCAAGGGCAACGTCGACCCGATGCACTTCCAGTACGCCAGCGGCTACTGAGCGGGCCGACTGTCTACAGGATGGGCCGTTGCCCCGGCGGCGGTTGACGCAGGAAGCTGAAAGAAGGAGCCTCCTGCCATGCTTGGCGACTGGTCTACCTTGATTCATTACGCACTGGCCGGGGTCGCGGATGATCCCTATGTGCGGCTGCTCAAGGAACGCCTGCGGTCGGGCAGCCAGATCGTCCGCATCCACCTGGAGAATGCGGGCCGGGGTCCTGAGTACGTCGTCATCCTCTCGCTGCACCGGCAGTTGTCCGAGATGCGCATTCCGCACTCGGAAGCATTCACGAACTGGTCGCTGGAGGCAGGCGCGCGGATGGTGGATGAGGCCGGAGAGGCGGAACGATTCGTGCTGCTGCTCCGTGAGCGCTTACTCCCGCTGAGCAACGAGCTGGGAGCGGATTACTTCGGGACCCTCGTCGTCGACTACGTCCGTGTCCTGGGTCCACCGGAGGCTGAGAAGGTCGCGCGGCAGGTCCGGTCCTACGCGGCGGAGGAGAACCGGGTGAAGCTCCAGGGCATCCAGCGAGTGGAAGAAGTGCTGGTCGAGCTGACCCGTGCGTTAGGCCGGTCGCTCAGGTACGACGAGACCTCGACAAGCCGCATCCTAGATGCCGCGCTTGCGCAGTGGCTGTCCCAGCACTTTCACGTGGATGCGCGAGAAGATTTGTTGCCTCGACCTTGAGTACCTACCAAGCGAGCACCTGATTCATGAAGTGCTGGAAGCTTGGGCGGAGCGAGAGTTTCGGCAAGGCCTCCGGCTGCTTCAGCAACTCGAGCGCGATGCGCTGACGCTCTTGACTCGACAGGGGAAGCTTGCCGAAGCAGTCCTTCTTCAAGACGGCACGGTTGTAGCGCTGCTCTGGGGAGGGTTCGGTGAAAGTGTGTCCCTGGATGATGAGGAGCCAGGTTTCGAGCGTTTGGATGGGGACGACCACACAGGAGCGGTAGGGCGCTGCTCGCCAGGTGGAAGGAATCGTCTCGAGCAGCCAGCACACGCGGCATCCATCGGGGTCCTCGACCTCGCGTTCGACCTGATGATCCGGCTTGTGAGGCAATCCACGCGCGCTCCCGCCATCATTGTCGATGGCGACGAGCGCGTGCTGGACACCTGCATCTGCGGCCTTCTTCAGGAAGAGCCCCGTCTGCTTCCGTACGTGCTTGCACCCATTGAACTCGAACTCGCTCTTCCACGCCTGGACTTCCACGCCCAGGATCCGTTCGAGGAGATAGCGGTAGAGCTCGCCATCGAAGGCGTTGAACTCACTGGCGATGGCGACGGTGAGCACGGTAGACCTCAGAATGAAGCGCTGAAGGCACCGGTCTCTAGGAGATCTCCAGGCGGCGTCCGTTGGAGGGCCTCGAGCAACTCCGGAACGTCGCTCAGTCGCTTGACGCGTGTGCCGGTCTCGGAGCGCCGGAAGAGGAGGATGGCCTCGGGCTGATCCTGGAAGGCGTTGAGGAGCACGGTCGAGTGGGTGGCGATGACGAACTGGCAGGCTCTCTCCTGGACGATGTCCCTGAGCAGATCCACCAGCTCTCGGAGGCGCTTGGGGTGGATGGATTGCTCGGGCTCTTCAATGAAGAGAAGCTGCCCCGGCTCCACGCTGAGCGCATGCATGGCCAAGGCGGTGAATGCGAGCACGCCGTCGGATACATGCTCGGAGTCGATCTCCAGCCCATCCTTCTGCTTGAACCACAGGCGCTGGTGCCCAGGAACGGGGGCAGGGCGTACGAAGACGTTCTCCATCTCGGGAAGGCAGCGGGTCAGGAATCGCTGGAGCGCTTCAGCCTTCTCGGGCATGGCTCCGCGCCAGAGCCCCAGAACGGCGGCCAGTCCTTGGCCGTCGAGCCCAATTTCTGGCTGTGGAACGACTTCGGAGTCTCCCCTCAAGGCGCCCAAGGAGAGCTTGACGGTTCGAGTACTCTTGAAAGGCTTCCACAGAGCCAGGGGCACAGCGTTTCGTGGATCTCGCGAGCGGAGTTGTGAAACAACAAAGGAGTGAGGGTTCGTTGGGGTAGTCCCTTGCGTGCCGGTGAAACGCAGGACTGCCCCCCGCCGAACGAAGGGTGCTTCACCAGTAGTTGGTTCGAAGCGCTCCTCGTCAATAAGGTTACCGCTCTGCAGAAGCGTTGTGGAATAAGTCCCTTCTGGACTGGTCCAACCAATGACGCACGGTCCGCTCTCGAAAGGTGGACGGTGGAAGAAGAACTCCCCCTCCTGACGAATCGCCTCCGGCACGTTGGCGACAAGGCTGTTCGTCAGAAAGCGGCCCACGCTCATGAAGTTCGACTTGCCCGAGTTGTTCGGGCCGACGAGCACCGTGATCGACTCGAGGGGGACGGTCTGCTTCTCTCCGAAGCTCTTGAAGTTCTGGAGCGTGACGGACTCAACCATGAGCCTACGGTAGCACTGGCCGCCCACAACGCTCGTTATCAGCAGAACCCAGTGACGACTCGCGCCTCCTGAATCCCACTGGCGCAGGACAACCCTACGGCCGCAGCGTGAGCACCATCTCGATGTCCGCGCGCTCGTAGCCGGCCTGCTGGCCGACCTCGGCGCCCAGGCGCGTGGTCTCGAAGCCGTGCTTGCGGTACAGCCCGAGCGCCGGCCCCAGCTTCGTGTTCGACACCAGGTACACCCGGCGCGCGCCCTTCTCCCGGGCGAAGCGCACCACCGCGTGCATCAGCGCATCGCCCAGCCCGAGCCCTCGGGCCTCGGGCGCCACCGCCATCTTGCACAGCTCGTAGGCGTCCTCGGACTCCTTGCGCAGCGCGCACGTGCCGAGCACCTGTCCGCCGTGGAGCGCGAAGAACACCTCGCCCCCGCTCGCCACGAAGGCGCCGTGCGGATCCGCGAAGACGAGCCGGTCCGCCTCCTCCACCCGGAAGTACTCTTCGATCCACTGGAGGTTGAGCCGCGCGAAGTGCTCGCGCAGGGACTCGCGGTAGGCAACCACCTCCGGCTCGGCGGGCTGGCTCATGCCTCCAAAATACCCGAACCGGCCGGGCGCTCTGATCCGGCGCCCAGGCGTGCTTCCTTTCGTAATGCGGCAACCGGCGCGGATGGACGCAGCAGCCCCCGAGAATGGTGGCCGGCCTAACGCGGCATCGAGGAAAAACAGCCAGTTGGACCGTTGGCATGGACACTGCTCTGTCCCGCCGACGCAGTCCCACCCCTCAGGGCTCTCCTGCCGTTTTCAAGTCCTTCGAGCCCCAATAACACCCCATTGACGACTTTTTGACGCTTTCTGTGCGGCATGTCTAAAATATTTCAATCAGGTGCAGCGAGTCGGGTCGCTGCACTCCGCGGGCGCCCTGCGTCCGTAGGCCCTCTCTCGGTCTTCCCTCCAGCCATGAATCCTTCCAGAAGACTTGAGCCTTCGAAGTGGGTTGCTCCCTTGTTGAGCGCGCTGATCGCCGCGTGCTCCACGGAGCCCGCGCCAGCCGTGAGCGCCTCCGCTCCCTCCGAGCCCGTGGCCGTGTCGAGCTCGGCGCTGGTGGGCATGGACGGGCCCTTCACCGTCACCACCGCCGGGCAGGTGCTCAACAACTACGCGGCGCTCGCGCAGGACGCGGCGGCGGGGGCCACCAGCATCAAGGTCACCGCCATCGCCAACCTCAACAGCACACAGTTCGGGAACCTGGCGGTGGGTGATCTGCTGATGATCATCCAGATGGAGGGCGCCACCATCACCTCGACGGACACGACGGCCTACGGCACGGTGACGGCGCTCAACAACGCGGGGCGCTACGAGCTCGTCACGGTGGCCTCCATCGGCGGCGCCGGCACCATCAACATCAACACCACGAATTGCGGCGGGCTGCGCAACAGCTACACGGCGGCGGCGGGAGCGCAGGTGGTGCGAGTGCCCCAGCTCACCAGCCTCACCGTCAACACCGGGGCGAGCGTGGCGGCCATGCCGTGGGATGGCACGCGCGGCGGTGTGCTCGCGCTGCAGGTGCAGAACGCGCTGACCCTGAACGGCACGTTGAATGCGGACGCGGCGGGCTTCCGGGGCGGCGCGGCGGACAACGGCAACTCGGCCCTGGGCTCGAACGTCGTCACGTTCCGCACCACGGACCTGACGCTCGGGGCCGAGAAGGGTGAGGGCATCGGCGGCTACCAGACGGAATATGACGGGCTCAACGGCCGGTATGGCCGCGGCGCGCCGGCTCAGGGCGGTGGTGGAGGCAACGCGCACAACGCGGGCGGCGGTGGTGGCGCCAACGGCGACAACGGCAACGCGTGGACGGGCCAGGGCGTCATGCGGAGCGCCGTCACGGGCGCCGCGGCCTGGGCTCTGGACCCGGGCTACATGGCCAATGGCAATGCCCGGACGAACTCCTCGGGCGGCGGCCGCGGTGGCTACACCTACTCGGCCAATAATCAGGACGCGTTGACCCTGGCTCCAGGGTCGGCCACCTGGGGCGGAGACAGCCGGGAGCCCGTGGGCGGCCTGGGAGGGCGGCCGGTGGCCAATGATCCGGCCACGCGCTTGTTCCTGGGCGGCGGCGGCGGCGCGGGAGACGGCAACAACGCCGCGGCGGGCGCGGGTGGCAACGGCGGCGGGCTCGTGTGGGTGGTGGCGGACACGGTGACGGGCTCGGGCGGCATCTCCGCCAACGGCGCCCAGGGCACGGACACGATCCCCGCGCACAATGATGCGCCGGGCGGCGGCGGCGCGGGCGGCACGGTGGTGGTGTCGGCGCGGGCGCTCAGCGGGATTGTCATCGACGCGAACGGCGGGCGAGGCGGTAACCAGCTCATCACCAGCGCCGAGGCGGAGGGCCCGGGCGGCGGCGGTGGCGGCGGCTACATCGCGGCGTCGGGCGGGACGGTGACGCGCAACGTGAACGGCGGCTTGGCCGGGATGACCACCTCCACCTCGCTCACCGAGTTCCCCTCCAACGGCGCCACGGACGGCGCGCTCGGGCAGCTGGGGACGGCGGTGGCGTCGCTGCCCTTGTGCCTGCCTTCGGACCTGGCCATCACGATCACGGACGGTGTCACCAGCGTCGTGGCGGGCACCCCGGTGACGTACACCATCACCGTCACCAACAACGGGCCCAACGCGGTGACGGGGGCGGTGGTGACGGACTCCTTCCCGAGCTCGCTCACGGGGGTGAACTGGACTTGCGCTCCCGCGGCGGCGTGCGGGACCACGAGCGGCGCGGGCAACATCAACAGCGCACTCGGCGCGCTGGCCAGTGGCGGCACCGCCACCTTCACGGTGACGGCCACGGTGGATCCGGCGGCCTCGAGCCCGCTGGCCAACACGGTCACGGTGGCCTCCCCAGCGAACAGCAGCAATACGGATCCGACGGCGGCCAACAACAGCGCCACGGACAGTGACACGGTCACTTACCGCGCGGACCTGGCGGTGGCGCTCACCGACGCGCCGGACCCGGTGAACGGGAATGGCACGCTCACGTACACGCTCAGCGTCAACAACCTGGGGCCGAGCCAGGCGTCCTCGGTCACGGCGACGTTGAACCTGCCAGCGGGAGTGACGTTCGTCAGCGCATCGGGGACGGGCTGGACCTGCAGCCAGGCGGCCGGGGTGGTGACGTGCACGCGGCCCACGGCGGCTTCCGCAGTGGCGGCACCCGCCATCACGGTGCAGGTGACAGTGCCGAACGCGAACGCGACGCTGACCGCGACGGCCTCGGTGAGCACGTCGACGACGGATCCGGTCTCGACGAATAACTCGGCTTCGACGAGCACCACCGTCAATCGGGTGAACAGCCCGCCGACGGCCAACAACGACACGGCCACGGTGGCCGAGGACAGTGCGGCGACGGTGATCAACGTGCTGGCCAATGACAGCACGGCGCCGGACACGGGTGAGACGCTGACCATTACCGGAGTGACTCAGCCGGCCAATGGCTTGGTGACCTTCACGGCCACCAACGTCAGCTTCACGCCCGCCGCCAACTTCAACGGCACCACGAGCTTTACGTACACCATCTCGGACGGCAACGGCGGTACGGCCACCGCCACGGTTACCGTCACGGTGACGCCGGTGAACGATCCACCGACGGCCAACAACGACACGGCCACGGTGGCCGAGGACAGTGCGGCCACCGTGATCAACGTGCTGGCCAACGACTCGATCGCGCCGGATACGGGCGAGACGTTGACCATCACGGGAGTGACTCAGCCGGCCAACGGCTTGGTGACCTTCACGGCCACCAATGTCAGCTTCAAACCCGCCGCCAACTTCAATGGCACCACGAGTTTCACGTACACCATCTCGGACGGTAACGGCGGCAGCGCCACGGCGACCGTGACGGTCACGGTGACGCCAGTGAATGATCCGCCCACGGGCGTGGCCGATACCTTCACGGTCGCCGCCAACAGCGGTGCCAGCACGCTGGATGTGCTGGCCAACGATTCGAGCGCTCCCGACACGGGCGAGACGCTCACCGTCTCTGCCGTCACCCAGCCGACCAGCGGTGGCACGGTGTCGGTGGCGCCAGGGGGCAGCGGAGTCATCTTCACGCCGACGGCTGGTTACACGGGCTCGGTGAGCTTCACGTACACGGTGTCGGAC
>NZ_JBJMQP010000036.1:0-46162 GCF_045802625.1 Hyalangium sp.
GGTGCAGACCGGGGGCAGCGCTGGCGGGGCCACCGTGGAGATCGTCCACGAGTCGCTCATCCACAGCTGGCCCACGCTGCGCCGCTGGTTGGACGAGGGCCAGGAGGACACGGCCTTCCTGGAGCAGCTGCGCGTGGCGGCCCGGCAGTGGCAGGCCAAGGAGCGAGACAGCGATCTGCTGTGGCGCGGCGAGCTGGTGGAGGAGGCGCAGCGCTTCCAGCGCCGCTACCGAGGGGAACTGCCCCGGATGCAGCAGGACTTCCTGGCGGCGGTGTTCGCGCTGGCGGCCAGGGACACCCGGCGCAAGCGGACGCTGGCCGTGGGCGCCATGGTGTTCCTGGGCCTGCTGGTGGCGGCCTCCTCGGTGGCGCTGCTGATCATCCGTGAGTCCAAGCAGGAGGCGGTGCGCCAAAAGCAGGAGGCGGTGCGCCAAGCCGAGGCCGCGCAGCTCGCAGAGGCCGAGCAACGCAAAGCCAAGGACGAGGCTGAGCGCAACCTGGCCGAGGCGCAGGCCAAGGAGCAGCAGCGGCGGGAGGCCCTGGAGAATGCAGTAAGGGCCAAAGCAGAGGCGGAGAGCGCCAAAGAGAGACTCTCTGCTGCCCTGCTGCAAGAGAATGCCGCATTGAGAAAGTCCAAGCGCGATGAGATTCGCGCGAAGAAAGAGAAGATCCGCGCGGACAAGAGCGCGGAAGAACTTCGCCGAGAGGTGGAGGAAAAGGAAAAACGTCTCAAAAAGGCCCTCGGCGAAAGCTCCTTGATCGAAGTCCTGAATGGAGGCACCCGATGAGACGGCTGATCAAGGAACTCGTCGGTCCTTATCTGGCGCTCGCGCTGCTGTGGCTGAGTGCGAGCCCGTCGAACGCACAGACAACCCAGCTCCTGACCGGCGAGGGCTTCTTCTGGAGCCACACCGCCTCCAAGCAGAATCAGGAGAACGCTCAGCGGATATTGGAGGATGGCAACAAGCTGATGAAGCAATTTGCCTACGCGGACGCGGAGGCGATGTATCACAAGTCATTGGAGTATTGGGACCATCCAGGCACTCACTACAACCTGGCGCTGGCGCTGATCCAGATGAACCGCCCCCTCGAGCTGTATGAGCAGCTGGAGAAGGCCCTGAAAGGCGGCGAAGCGGCGCTGGGACCCCAGAAATACCAGCATGCTCTCTTCCACAAGCAGCAACTGGAAAACCAGCTGGCCCGGGTGGAGTTTACGTGTGACGCCCCGGGCGCCATCGTGATGATGAACGGTCTGCCGGTAGCGCTGGCCAACGGGCATTACACGGGATTGATGCACCCGGGGCCCGTCATCTTTTCGGTCAGCGCGGAGGGCTATCAGCGCCGGGAAAAGACGGTCGCCCTCTCGGCGGGGAAGATTCATCGCCTATCTCTCAAGCTCTACAAGCCTGACGAGCTCCTGGAGTACGAGCCCCGATGGACGCCTTGGCTTTCCAGGACAGTGATGGGAGTGGGAGGAGCTCTCGCCGCGGGCGGCGGGCTCCTCTACTGGCAGACCCGTCAGGGTTACCACTCCTTTGATACCCACGTCGTTGACTGCTCGAGAGGGGCGGTGGACGGGGGCTGCCGCGAGCCAGAGTTGGCCTCCAGACGCAGCCGGTTGGAGACACTCAACAAGGTGTCCTTCGGGACGATAGCCGCGGGAGGGGCGGCCCTCGTGACTGGCACGGCGCTGATCTTCCTGAACCGCGACCAGGTCCATCGGCTCGATCCAGACGAACTCGATCGCAGACAGGGGCTGATGGTCATGCCCGTGCTCGGTCGAGACGTGAACGGTGTCGTCCTCACCCTTCAGTACTGAGGTTCCCGATGAGACGCGAAAACCCCATTCCCGTGGTGATTTCTCGTTCCGTGGCGCTCTGGTGGGCGCTCCTGATGATTCCGCTGGCCTCCTGCCTCGAACTGGGGAGCAAGAAGTGCGTGGATGGGCTCGAATGCCCTGAAGGGACGCGCTGCGCCGCCAACGAGGCGGTGTGCATCTCCACCTCCTGTGGCGATGGCGAAGTCCAGGCCGACGAGCAGTGCGACGACGGCAACCTCCGCGACGGAGATGGCTGCAGCCATGACTGCAGATCGGATGAGCGCTGCGGCAACGGCAAGGTGGATCAGGCCGTGGGAGAGGCCTGCGACGACGGCAACAACGTGAGCGGCGACGGCTGCAGCGCGGATTGCCGCTCCAATGAGCTGTGCGGCAACGGCAAGGTGGATCAGGCCGCGGGAGAGGTCTGCGACGACGGCAACAAGAAGGACGGAGACGGCTGTAGCGCGGACTGCCGCTCCATGGAGGAGTGTGGCAACCGGATCGTCGACCTCGCCGTGGGGGAGACGTGCGACGACGGCAACACGCAGGATGGTGACGGCTGCGACGCCAACTGCAGCTCGGGCTCGGGTTGTGGCAATGGCGTCCTCAGCTCCAACGAGGAGTGCGATGACGGAAACGCCGACGACAACGACGACTGCCGTCAGTGTCTCGTGGCCCGGTGTGGTGATGGAGTGGTCGATTCGAAGGGCAGCAAATACCACGAGGAGTGCGACACCCAGGGCGAGTCCGCCAGCTGCAACTTCAACTGCACCGCCGCTCGGTGCGGTGATGGAATTGTGAACGTCACCGCCCACGAGCAGTGCGACACCGGAGGCGAGACCGGCACCTGCAACGCCAACTGCACGGTGGCGCGCTGTGGAGACGGCGTCCTCAACACGAGCGCGGGAGAGCAGTGCGACGACGGGGCCAATAATGGTCACGGTAGTTGTCTCGACAACTGCAAGTGGAGCGCGTCATGTGGCGACCATCATCTCCAATCCTGGGAAGCCTGCGATGATGGCAACAGGGATGCCTGCGGTACCTGTGGTGCCTCCTGTCAGGAGTATCATTATGCGCAGGCGACCGGGACCATTACCGCTGTGGAGGGCAAATCCATTCACGGTGGAGAGACGTTCACCGTCAGTGACGGTGTCCACCCTTCAAAGGTCTTTGAGTTCGACAAGGATGGTCGCGTCGAGCCCGGGAACGTGGCCGTCTTCATCACCGAGAGGTACAGCGCCAACGACGTGGCCAATGCCATCCGGTCGGCCGTCTACAATGCGCCCGGCCTCTCCATGGATGTGGATTGGGCCAGCTCTCCCACGGTGAGGCTCACGAACGGTACGAAAACCCCCAGGGCTGGCAGCTTCGGCAACCAGCGTATCGTCGAGACGGTCGACAACGACGGCTTCAAGGTGGAGGGCATGTATGGCGGCAGTGCCAGCGATTGCCCGGCAGGCACGGGGTGCGTGTATGGCGAGGACTGTGCCTCGGGCAACTGCACGAACGGAGTCTGCATCCACTGAAGCGCCCTGACTCCGCGCTCCCACGCTGAAAGCACAAGGGCCGCCCTCCCTCGGGAGAGTGGCGGCCCTCGTCACATCAGCTCAGCACTGACGGGTTAGAACTGGTTCCAGAGGTACTGGTTGGTCACCTCGTGGTGGAACTGGATCTCCGCCGTCTTCACGCGGGTGCCCAGCTGCTTCGGGCAGCGCTCGGCCGAGGCCTGCTTCAGCTCCGCGTACTTGCCCTGCACGTTCTCACCCAGCGCCTGCGCCACGAACTGGCTGCCCTTGAACAGGCGGATGGCGTCGAAGATGTTGTCCGGCAGGAAGCGCGTGCGGCTGCGCTTGCTCTCCGCGTCCTCCTGCGGCTGCGGCCCCTCCAGGCCCGTCTTCAGCAGCGTGTAGAGCACCATGTACGGGTTGGCGTCCGGCGCCACCGAGCGGCACTCGATGCGCGCGCTGCGCTCGTTGCCGAAGGGGATACGCACCATGGCCCCGCGGTTGTTCGGGCTGGCCTTGATCTGGTTGGGCGCCTCGTAGTGCGGATCCAACCGGCGGTACGCGTTGACGCTCGAGTTGAGCGCCAGGCAGATGTCGTTGGCGTTGTTCAGGATGCGGTCCAGGAAGTCCCAGCCCAGCTGGCTCAGGCCATCCTGCCCGTTCTTGTCGTGGAACAGGTTCTTGCCGCCCTTGGACAGCGACATGTTCATGTGCATGCCGTTGCCGTTCACGCCCGTCACCGGCTTGGGCAGGAAGCTGGCCGTCAGGTCCATCTGCGCCGCCACCTGCCGGCACAGCAGCTTGTAGAGCTGGATCTGATCCGCCGAGATGAGGGCCTCGCTGTACGAGAAGTTCATCTCGAACTGGCTGGGCGCCACCTCCGGGTGGTCCTTCTCGTTCTGGAAGCCCATGGCGCGCTGGGCCTCGGCGGCCTTGTCGATGAAGGAGCGCAGCGCGTCACCCGGCAGCGAGTGGTAGTAGCCGCCCGTGGAGACGAACTCGAGCTTGCCCGTCTCGTGGTAGTGGCGCTCGGCGTCGCGGCCCTTGAAGAGGAAGCCCTCGATCTCCGGCGCCGCGTGGAACACCGTGCCGTCCTTCTGGTACATCTGCTCGGTGATGCGCTTGAGCAGGCCGCGCATGTCCGAGTGGTACGGGGTGCCGTCGCGCTCGAGCACCTCGCTGAACATCAGCACCTTGCCGGGCCCGAAGATGTCCGAGGGCAGCCAGTAGAAGGACGGCCAGTCCAGGTTGAGGCGCAAGTCACTCTCGGCCTGCGCCGAGAAGCCGCGGATGGACGAGCCGTCGAAGGTGAGGTTGTCCGAGCTCTTGAGGAGGAACTTCTTGTCGTAGTCCAGCATGTGCAGCCGACCCTCGAGATCGGTGAAGCACACGGTGACCGCCTTGATGCGCTTCTCGTCGGTCAGGTACTTGATGCGCTCCTCGCGCAGCTTGTCCGGAGACTCGCGCCGCAGGCGCTGCTCCTTCACCCGGAGGTTCATCCCCTCCAGCTCGTCGTACGGAATCTCCAGGAAGTCGCGCAGCCCCTTCGTCTCCATGTATGTGCCTCCAGGCGGCCCCCTCGCTGTTTCCAGATCAGGGGCGAAAATCTGCGGCGCCATGTATTTGCACTTCGTGTCCTGGAATCAAGCTTAAAGTCATAGAGACTTATTGTAAACGTTCGCTTCTTTGTTCTGTAGGGCTGCATGCGACCTGGACTGACCCGCTGAAGGGCTCCCGCACGCCCGGTAGTGAACACGCGGACGGGGGGAGCCCTGGGGGCTTGCCTGATTTCCAGGGATTGGGTCAGGGCACGGCGGTGCCGTCGAAGAAGTGGCGGGCGCGTTCCACGGCGGCCAGTCCCACCTTCTGCCCCAGCCGGCGTCCCACGAAGTCATCCGGCTCCACGTGGATGCCGCCCCAGAGCCGGGACTGTCCCGCCTGATCCGCAGCGTCATAGTAGGTGGCCCACTGCAAGCGCACCTCGGAGGTGGGGCCTCGCTCGAAGCCGAGGGAGGTGTCGCGGGCGGCGACGTGCTCGCCCAGGCCGCCCGGGAAGGACGCGCTGCCGGTGAGCGCCGCGAGCACCTCGGCCCCGGCCCGGCTGAAGGTGCTGTGGCCGGAGATGAAGCCCGGGAAGGCCGGCGTCACGAAGGTGCGGAGCTGGTAGGGCATCCACTCGACGGCTCTCACCCAGCCCGAGCCGCTCGCCTCGTGCAGCTTGTCGGCCGGCTCTCCGCGCCAGGCGTGCACCGCCACCTGCCCTTGGAAGCGTGCCAGGTGGGCGTGCCGGGCGCCGGGGGCGGAGCTCTCGGCGGTGATCAGCTCGATGAGCCCCGGCACCAGCGGCAGGCCCGCCGGGTTGTAGGAGGGAGCGCTCGGATCCGACGACTGCCCGAGCCCGCCCATGTAGCGGATCAGCGTGATGGGACGGACGGTGGTGAAGGCGCGTTTGATCTCCCAGGCGGTGATGGCCGCGTCATGCACGGCGCCGTTGAGCGCCAGGTACACCTTCACGTCCCACTCGAGCGCGTCCACCGGCGGGCCCGCGCCGAACAGGCGCCGCGAGAACCCCGGCGAGTCCGCGACCTGGTTGGCGATGACGTTCCAGTGGCCCGGTGGCGTCTCGGACTTCGGGCCGTCCGCCCAGAACTCGGCCAGCACGCGCCCGAAGTCCTCGCGCTTCACGAGGTTGGGGGCGTAGGGCTGGCCAGTGACGGGGTTGAGCGCGCGGCCCGTGCCATCGTTGGCGCCCACGCTGTTGTTGCCGAGCGCTCCGGGAGAGATGTCCACCAGCGATTCATCGCCCAGCCAGCTCGACTTCTGGATCACCTCCACCGCGTGGTCGCGCAGCTCGGCGCCGAACGTGGGCGCGGGGCCTGGATCCAGGTACAGCCCGCCGCTGGTGGGCCGCACCAGCGCGAACGGCGTCACGCGTCCCCAGTGCGCGCCGATGTAGCCCTGCACGCCCGCCGTGACGTCGATGCCATTCTGCGTGACGGCCACCGCGAGGTTGAGCGGCTGCCAGACCGAGGGATCCGACACCGTCGCCCCGGGATCCTCGACCACCAGGGGAGGATTCACCGCCGTGAAGCCCGTGGTGTCCTTGTAGTCCTGCTGCTCGTTGGCCCCATCATCCGCGCCGAAGCTGATCAGCGTCTGGCCGATGCGGTTGCCCAGCGCCCGAGGGCTGTCTCCCACCGTGTTCGTGTCATCCGGGTCGTACCCCAGCTTCTGCATGAAGGCGCGGAAGCACGCCTTGGAGGTCGCGCCTCCCGTCGCCTGGGAGTAGCGGTGCAGGAGCACGCTGTAGGCGGCGTAGCTCAGCGTCTCGGCGCGAGCGGCGGCCACGTCCGCGGCGGTGTGCTTCTCGCGCACGAAGAGGCCGTCCGCGGTGGCGTCATACGCGGCCCACGCGTCCCACATGGCGGCGGACACATGGTAGAGGTTGCGCGCGTGCACCGTGGGGCGGGGAACGTCCCGGCGGATGGCGCCGAGGAGCTGCTCGTCCCACCGGCGCGCGATGGAGCCAGCGGGGACTGGATCCACCTGCTCCGCTGGACAGCTCGCCGGGGGAGTCTCGGGGATGATCGAGGGCGGGACGGCGGGCACCTCGGGGCCGCGTTGCAGGAGGGCTCCGTTGTTGAGGCCGCTCGACAGCACGTTGCCGCCCACCGCCCACACGCCTCCCGCTGGATCCACCCAGCTCGCGTGGAGCGACTGCACGTCGAGCTGCAGGCCGTGGTCCACGTGCTCCCACTGGCCCTTCACCCGGCGGAACATCTCTCCGCGGAAGCCGGTGGCCCAGCCGGTGCCGTCCGGAGCGATGGCCACGCCTTGCAAGAGCGGGCTCCCGTCCGGAGTCCGGTCCTCGAACTGCCCGGAGGCGTTCAGCTCGAGCAGCACGCCCTGGCCCTCGCCTCCGACGACGACCACCGTGTCGCCCGCGCCGTGCACGGTGAAGAGCCGGCTCGTGGTGCCAGTGGGGAGCAGCTCGAAGGCCCCGCCCGAGCGCGAGCGCAGCACCACGCCGGAGGCTCCCACCACGTACACGTCTCCCTGGCCGTTGCCCCACACCTTGAAGAGGCCGGGGAGGTCTCCGTCCGGCGTGCGGGGCATGGTCGCGTAGGGCAGCTCGACGTTGCTCCACCGTGTCCCGTCGTAGTGCCACACGAAGCCGCCTCGGCCGGAGGCGCTGCCCACCGCGTACACGTCATCCGGCCGCGAGCCCCACAGGCCATATACGATGTGCCGAGCCAGCCCCGGCGTGCTCATCCGGGTGAACTGGCCGTTCTCGTAGCGCAGGATGGTGGAGGACGCTCCCGCCAGCATCACCGGGCCCTGCTCGAAGGCGTGCACCCACCACAGATCTCCGCGGTATCCCGTGGCCAGCTCCTGCCAGGCCGTCCCGTCGTAGTGCAGCACCAGGGGGCCTCGTCCACGGTCCGCCCCGACGGCCCAGATGTCCGAGCGCGAGCGGCCCGAGATCGACAGCAGCGCCTCGCGGCGCGACTGAGCCACGACGCTCCAGGAGGGCTCGGGCTCCGGCGGCGGTTTCGGGTCGGGGCACGCGCTCAGCAGAACGCCCAGCAGCAGGGCCAGCCCTCCGCCGAGTGTTCTCGAGGTCAGGGGTGGAGATGAGTCTTCATGCATGACACGGCCCTCCTTGGGCGTGCGGGGTGGAGCAACCGCTCTCAGGGGCTGGGCTGCCACTGCAGGGGACCGGTCCGCGAGTCGGTGACCTTCTCCCCGGACGCGGACTGCACGGTGGCTGTCAGCCGCACAGTCTGGCCCACGGGCGGAGTGCCGGACAGGACGAGCTGCAGGCCTGTCAGCTCGGCGGGCGCTTCCGGATCGCCGCCGGGCGAGAAGGACAGGCGCACTCGGTAGTCCTGGGACACCTTCTTCCCGGTGTCGACGTTCGTCAGGGCCAGCTCCACGGTGGTGGACAGGGGCGAGAGCTCCCAGGCTCGCAGCGACACGAGCGTCATCTGGCCGCCTTGGTAGCCCTGCTGCACGAACAGGGGAGCTCCCTCGGTGATGGGTGTGAACGACGCTCCCTGGCCCAGCTCCAGGCGGAAGGTCGGCGAGGGCGGCTCGGGATCCGGATCCGGAGTGGGGCCCGGACAACCGGGCAAGGCCAGGGCCAGCGCGAGCGCCAGTGCCACGCATGGCCAGCGTGTCACGGCTCCGCCGCGCGTGTCGGCCATCGGGTGGGGGGTCATGGGACTTGCTCCAAGGGCGCCACCGCGAAGCTCTCTTCAGTGAGGAGCGCCGCCGGCCAGCGCCCAGGCTCTCACGGTGGGGACGGAGGACGTGGCCTCCGGATGGGAGCGCGAGCGTATGTGCCAGGGTGCCGCGCGAGCAAGCCGCCACCTTGTACCGGAAGCTCAAGCGGTAGGGCGCCCTGGCGCGAGACCGCGAGCCGAAGGGCCTCCCTGCAGAGTCCTCCAGGGATCGGGCGAGGCGGCGCTCCAACCTCCGGTCCGGCGTGCGTTTTGTGTTGCAACTTTCAACACATGCCGGAATGGCGTCTTGACTCGATGGCATCGATGCCGACACTTGGCCCCTTCCATTCTGGAAGAGGGCCTCCCCCATGCCCGTGCATCCCGCTCGTACACCTTGATGAAGCCCCTCCTCCTCCTTATTTCGGGCTCGCCGCATGTTCGAGCGCTCCAGACCCTCGCGCTCGAGAGCCAGGGCTGGCAGGTGCATGAGGCGGAGACAGTCTCGGCCATCACCGCCTGGGGCCCCCGGCCCGATGCCATTGTCCTGGAAGCGAGCGCGCCCCTCGACGGCCTGGCCTCCGAGGATGCGCCACGCCGTGCGCTGGAGGCCCTGGGCGTTCCCCTGCTGGTCATCGCCTCCGCGGCGGAGCAGGAGCGGCTGAACCGGCAGAAGCTCCAGGCCCTCTTCCTGGGGCACCCGCTCTCCCTCGGGGCGCTGGTGGAGGCCGTCCGCGCCGTGCTGCCGCCCGGGGCCCAGGCCATCGAGGGCCTGCACCGTCCTACCATCCTGATTGCCGATGATGATCCCGTCTCGCGCAAGCTGCTCCAGCTGCTGCTCGCGCCCTTCCGCTTCGATGTGGTGATGGCTCACGACGGAGCGGCCGCGCTGGAGCTGGCGCGGCGGCGGCAGCCGGATGCCGTGCTCGCCGACGTGCTGATGCCTCGGCTGGATGGCTTCCGGCTGTGTCTGACGCTGCGCAAGGAGCCTCGGCTGGCCCATGTGCCCGTCCTCCTCACGCACCTCGACGCTCCGAATGAGCTGGACCTGCGCATGGCGCAGAACGTGGGCGCCAACGGCTTCGTGCGCCGCACCCAGGAGGGAGATGAAATCCTGGGCTCGCTCCTGCGAGAGCTGCGCCACGGGGGCTTCGTCGCCGCCGCCTCGGAGCCGAGCCCCTCGGTGGACGAGCACCTGCACGGCATGGTCCGGCGGCTGGAGCGCCAGGTGGGGCTGCTGACCCAGGCCGAGCGCGCCGTGAGCGAGAGCGAGGAGCGCTACCGGCTCATCGTCGCCGGCTCCTACGATGGAGTGTGGGACTGGGATCTGCGCCGCCGCACGTTCTGGTGCAGCCCGCGCCTGCTGGAGATGCTCGGGCTGCCACCGGAGGTCTTCCTGGGCACCTACGAGGGCTTCGTCGAGCGGCTGCACCCCGAGGATCGCGACGCCGTGGTCAATGCCCTGTCCCTGCACCTGGAGCAGGGCACGCCGTATGATGTCGCCTTCCGGCTGCGTCACGCCGAGGGCGGCTACCGCGCCTGCGTGAGCCGGGGACGGGCCCTGCGCGATGCCGCGGGCCGGCCCATCCGCATGGCGGGCATCATCGATGACGTCACCGAGCGGCTGCGCCTGCTGCGCGAGACACAGGAGGCCGTCCGCACGCGCGACGAGTTCCTCAGCGTGGCGGCCCACGAGCTGCGTACACCACTGACGGCGCTGCGGCTGCGGCTCCAAGGGGTGAGCACGACGCTGCTGGAGGACAGGCCCTGGACGCCGGAGCGGCTCACCCAGACCCTGGCCACCGCGGACCGGCAGATCGAACGGCTCGCCAGCCTCGTGGACACCTTGCTGGACGTGTCCCAGCTCCAGAGCCAGGCGCCGCGGCTGGAGCTGGAGGACGTGGACCTGGCGCAGGTGGTGCGCGAGGCGGTGGCCCGCTCGGAGCAAGAGGCCGCGCGGGCCGGCTGTCACCTGGTGGTGAACCCCATGCCCAGCACCCCGGGACGGTGGGACCGCGTGCGGATGGCGCAGGTGGTGAAGCACCTGCTGGCCAATGCGATGAAGTTCGGCCCGGGCAAGCCCGTGGAGGTGGCGCTCGAGTCCCAGTCGAACACGGCGGTGCTGCAGGTGCGCGACCACGGAATCGGCATCGCCCCCGAGCGGGTAGAGGGCCTCTTCCAGCGCTTCGAGCGGGCTGTCTCCGCGCGGCACTATGGCGGGCTGGGGCTGGGGCTGTACCGGGTGCGCCGCATCGTCGAGGCCCATGGCGGCGCGGTGACGGTGGACAGCGTGCCGGGCCAGGGCGCCACCTTCCGTGTCCACCTGCCGCGGGGGGGAGCGACCGTGGACAGGGACAGGGACCTCCGGCCGCCCGCGCAGGCCTGAGCAGACGGGCGCTACCCAGGCTGCTCGCACCTGGAGCAGGTGGAGTTCATGGGCGCGAGGTACGAGCGCCGCTACATCCTTGTACAGCTCACGCTCCGGAATGTCGCCCACTGGGCGATGCAGTGGTAGCTCGGCGGGTAGAACCTTTTTCTCCCGTGGAATCCCTCTAGGTTCGCCGGTCGTTTCCAGAGGACTTTCATGCCTGAGGTACTCGTCGTCGATGACAGCAAGGTGATGCGGGACATGGTGGTGGCCTGCCTGCGGCCCTACCCGGATCTCACCTTCACCCATGCCTCCAGCGGCCTGGAGGCCATCGAGCGGCTGTCGCTCAAGCCGTATGATCTCATCGTCCTCGACCTGAACATGCCGGATATTGGCGGCATCGAGGTGGTCGAGTTCGTTCGCGGCCAGGACACGCTGCGCCACCTGCCCATCGTCATCGTCACCACCCGAGGTGACGAGGCGTCGCGCACCCGGGCGCTCTCGGCGGGCGCGGACCGCTTCATGACCAAGCCCTTCACCCCCGACTCCATCCTCTCCGAAGTGAAAGGACTGCTGGAGAGGGGGCGCGGTTGAGCGTGGACCTGGCGGACTTCCTCCCCGCCTACCTCGCCGAGGTGGAGGAGCTGCTCGGAGCTGCCCACACCCACCTGCTAGCGCTGGAGACGGCGGCGAGGCAGCGCTCCGCCAGCCCGCGCACCGTGCGCGAGCTGTTTCGCGCCCTGCACACCATCAAGGGCCTGTCGGCGATGATCGACGTGGAGCCCATCGTCTCCCTCTCCCACTGGATGGAGACGGCCCTGCGTCACGCCGATCAGGCGGGCGGGAGGCTGCCCGAGGCCAGCATCGAGCCGATGATGGAGGGCCTGCGCGCCATCGAGCAGCGGGTGCGTCAGCTCGCCACGGGCAAGCCGGTCTCCACCGTCCCCAAGGAGCTGCTGGAGCGGCTGGAGGCCTTGGAGCCCAGTCCCCAGGGACGTGCCGGCCGGCCGGCCGCCGAGATGCTGGAGCTGGAGCCCGCGCTGGCCTCGAAGCTCTCCCTGTCCGAGCAGGAGCAGCTGCTCGCGGGAGTGAGCTCCGGCCGGCGGGCGATCCGGCTGGACTACGTGCCCTCCGCCGAGCGGGCCTCCCAGGGGCTCACCATCAACACCGTGCGCGAGCGCCTGGGGCAGCTCGCGGAGATCGTCAAGGTCGTCCCCGTGGCAGGCCCCGCCACGGGCGGAGGCAACCTCACCTTCGCGCTGCTGCTGCTCACGAACGCGGAGGATGCGGCGTTGCTCGACGCGGTGGGAGGCCCTCCCGCCCAGGTGAAGCACCTGTCGTCCGCTCCCGCCGAGCCCCCTCCCGCGCCAGCGGCCTCCGCTGAGCCCCTCGGGCTGGAGGACGAAGGTCCCTCCGTGGAGTCCCGCCGCAACGGGGTGCTGCGCGTGGAGGTGCCCCGCCTGGATGATGCGCTGGAGCGGCTGGCCGCGCTCGTCGTCAACCGCTCGAAGCTGGCGCACGCCGTGGCGAAGCTCACCGCGGCGGGGGCTCCCACGCGCGAGCTGCTCCAGGTGCTCCAGGAGAATGCGCGCCAGCTGAGGGATCTGCGTGCCGCCATCCTTCACCTGCGCATGGTGCGCATGGGCGATGTGCTGGAGCGGATGCCGCTGCTGGTCCGAGGCTTGCGCCGCGCCACTGGCAAGCAGGTGCGGCTGGTGCAGGAGGTGGGCGACGCGGAGCTGGACAAGGCGGTGGCGGATCGGCTGCTGCCCGCGCTCGTCCATCTGGTGCGCAACGCGGTGGATCACGCCCTCGAGCGCCCCGAGGAGCGCCGCGCCGCGGGCAAGCCCGAGGAAGGGGTGGTGCGCCTGGCCTGCCATGCGCGCACCAGCACGCGGCTGGAGCTGAGCGTGAGCGATGACGGACGAGGCGTGGATGCCGCCTCCGTGGCCGCGCGCGCGGGAGTGCCCGTGCCGGAATCCTCCGCCGAGCTGCTGGAGCTGATGTGCCGCCCCGGCCTCTCCACCCGCGAGTCCGCGGACGCCACCAGCGGGCGTGGCATGGGCATGGACATCGTCAAGCGCATCATCGTGGATCAGCTCGGCGGCGAGCTGAGCCTGGAAACGCGGCCCGGCCAGGGCACCACGTTCATCCTCAGTGTGCCGCTGACCATCACCATCGTGGACGCGTTCGTCTTCGAGTGCGCCGCCATGCGCTACGCCGTGGCCGTGAGCGCGGTGGAGGAGATCATCGAGGTGGACTCCACCCGCCTCATCCGCCCGCCCGGGCTCGCGGACGGCGGGGTGACGATGGTGGAGCGCCGCGGGCAGGCCGTCCCGCTCGTGGCGCTGGAGCGGCTGCTGAGCCGGGACTCCGGACGCGAGGGGCTGGGGCCCAAGGCGCTCATCGTCCGGCAGCGCGGCGCGCCCGTGGCCTTCGCCGTCGACCGGCTGCTGGGCCAGCAGGAGATCGTCCTGCGTCCTCTCGAGGATCCACTCGTCCGGGTGCCAGGGGTGTCGGGGGCCACGGACCTGGGAGATGGGCTGCCCACGCTCGTGCTGGATCTGCCCGCGCTGGGCGCCACGCGCGGAGGGGCTTCGCGAACCGAGCGCTGGGTGCAGAGAGGGGGCGTGGCATGAGCACGCTGCATGTCGTGTTCAAGGTGGCTGGGGCCGAGTACGCCATCCCCGCCTCCGAGGTGTTGCAGATGGAGTCCTTCACCGGCGCCACGCCCGTGCCAGGAGCGCCCGCTCATGTGGCGGGGCTGGTGCAGGTGCGCGGCCGGGTGGTGCCGGTGGTGGACGCGCGGACGCGCTTCGGCATGCCGCCGGGGGAGCGGACGCTGGACTCGCGCGTGGTGGTGGGCCAGCTCGGCTCGCGCACCGTGGGGCTGCTGGTGGACAGCGCCCGAGAGGTGATGAAGCTGGCGCCTGATCAGATCCAACCGCCGCCTCCGATGGTGGCGGATCAGGCCCGAGGTTTCGTGAAGGCCGTGGCCCAGATTGGCCCGCGGCTGGTGATGCTCATCGATTTTTCCCGCGTCATTGGGGAGGAGAAGGCTCATGGCGACTGAGAACATGGTTGGCACGCCGGGCGTGGAGGATGCGCGGGTGCTCGCGGAGAGCGCCTCCCGCTCGGTGCAGGAGAGCGCCGGGGTGTTGCAGGGCGTGGAGCAGCTCGCCACGCGGCTGGCGGCCAGCGGCAACGAGCAGGCCGCCGCCAGCGAGCAGGTGCGCGCCTCCATCGAGTCCGTGGCCGCCAGCGTGGAGGAGACGGCCGTCTCGGTGCAAGCGCTGGTGCGCTCGCAGCGCTCGGTGAGCGAGTCCGCCCGAGGCGTGCAGCAGGAGTTCGAGGCCACGGCCGGGGCGCTGCAGGAGCTGAACGCCTCCATCTCCGGCGTGCGCAAGGATGCGTCCTCGCTGTCCGCCACGGCCGACAGCACCGCGGCCACCCTGGAGCAGGCCGCCCGCTCCGTGAAGGGGGTCAGCGCCAGCGCGGAGGACCTGGCCGCCGCCAGCGAGGAGCTGCTGGCGACCATGACGCAGATGAACGCCACCGTGACGGACATGGTGGCGCGCAACCAGGCCAGCGCCGCCGCCACCGAGGAGGTGGCCGCCACCATGGAGCAGATGTCCAAGGGCATCTCGCGGCTGGCCGCGGACTCCCAGGGCGTGGGCGAGCGCGTGTCCGCCGTGACGACGGCCGTGGTGGGCATTGGCAAGGGGCTGAGCGAGGTGTCCAAGGACGCCACCACCATGGCGGCCAGCGTCGAGGAGACGGCCTCCACCACCGAGGAGCTCGCGCGCTCGGTGCGCGGGGTGGCCGAGCACGCCCGGACGCTGGAGACTTCCGCCGCCGCCACCGCCTCTACCGTGACGGAGGTGGCCGCGAGCGTGGAGGAGGTGGCCGCCACCGCCGAGAAGAACGCGGCGACGGTGGATGCCAACGCCGCCACCGTGGAGCAGCTCGCCCGCTCCGCGCAGACGGTGGCCCGGGGCGCCGAGCAGATCAACTCCCTGGCCAGCGCCAGCGCCAGCGCCTCCGGCCAGCTCGAGACGGCCACGCGCCGCATCGCGCAGATGGCCGAGGAGGCCCGTGCCACCGGTGAGCGCGTGGGCACCACCGCGCGAGAGGGCGGTGCCACCGTGGCCCGCTCCATCTCCGGCTTCACCCGCATCCGCCAGTCCATCACCGAGTCCGCCGGGGTGATGAAGGAGATGGGCCGGCGCGCCGAGGAGATCGGCGACATCGTCCAGACCATCAACCTCATCGCCGACCGCACCAACCTGCTGTCGCTCAACGCCAGCATCGAGGCGGCGCGTGCGGGCGAGCACGGGCGCGGCTTCGCGGTGGTGGCCGAGGAGATCCGCGCGCTGGCGGACCGGGCGGCGGCGGCCAGCGCGGACGTGGCGAAGATCGTCCGCGGGCTGCAGAACACGGCGCGCGAGGCGGCGGCGGCCACGGGAGACGGGGTGCGCGCGGCGGACGAGGGCGCGTCACTCGCGACGGACGCGGAGCGGGCGCTCGGCTCCATCCTCAAGGGCGTGGAGGAGCTGGGGACGACGGTGCGCGAGGTGTCCCGCGCCACCAGCGAGCAGGTGCAGGCGGTGCAGAGCCTCTCGCAGGCCACCGCCCGGGTGAGCGAGCAGGGGCGCCTCATCGCCGCCTCGGCCGCGGAGCAGGCGCAGGCGTCCCAGGCCCTGGCCCAGGGCGCGGCGGAGATGCGCCGCATGGCCAAGCAGACGACTCAGGCCACGGGGGATCAGGCCCGCGCGCTGCGCGACGCGGTGCGCTCCAACGGACAGCTCGCCACGGCCGCCGAGCAGGTGTCCCGCGCGATGCAGGAGCAGGCCACGGCGGCCGGAGAGCTGGCGAAGACGGCCACGCAGATGCGCACGCTGGTGCATCAGGTGAGCTCGGCCATGGTGGCGCAGAGCAAGGAGGTGTCCGGCATGACCACGGTCGCGCAGGAGATGGCGTCGGTCACCCAGCGCAGCCTCGCCGGCCTCTCGGAGCAGGCCAAGGGGGCCGCGGAGGTGGCTCGGGCCATGGAGGACACGCGCAAGCAGGTGTCCCACGTGGCCAAGGCGGTGACCGAGCAGGGCCGCGCGGTGAAGCAGAGCGAGATGGCCGCGCGCCAGGTGGCGAAGCTGGCCACGGAGGTGACGCGCGCCACCGAGGAGCAGAGCCAGGCGCTCTCCGCGCTGACCCGCAGCGGCGAGGAGGTGCGCCGGGTGTCGAAGCAGACGGCGCGCGCGCTGGACGAGCAGGCCGAGGTGCTCTCCTCCATCACCACCACCTCCAACCGCCAGGTGTCCACCCTGGCCGCGGTGGCGCGCGCCTCCACGGAGCAGGCGAGCATGAGCGAGCAGATCGCCCGCGCGGTGGAGGACATGCGCGCCAGGTCCCGGGAGATCGCCTCCACCACGGTGCAGCAGGCGCGCGGCACGGCCACCACCGCGAGCGAGGTGCGTGAGGTGACGGCGCGGCTGACGCAGCTGTCGCGGATGCAGGGGGAGCAGGTGGAGCACCTGGCGCGGTTGAACGGACTGCTCGGAGGCGCGTGGAGGCCGGAGGGGAAGCCGGCTCGCGCGATGGAGAAGGCGTGAGGGCTCCCAGTCATCCGCTGTCCCTGTCCTCGGAGGACCGCCTCCAGGTGGAGGCGGTGGAGGCGCTCGCGCGCCGCGGGCCCACCAGCCTGGACGCGCTGCTGGCGGACCTGGACAAGCCGAGCTGGGCGGTGCGCCGGGCCGTGATTGGCGCGCTGGCGCGCATGGGCGCTCCGGCCGTGGCGCCGCTGTGCGAGCTGCTCCGTCACCGGCGCGACAACGAGGCCCGGATCGCCGCGGCCGTGGAGGCGCTGGTGGCCTCCACGGGGGAGGTGGATGACGCGGTCATCTCGCTCGGAGGGGAGTCCAGCCCCGCCGTCGTCTGTGACGCGGCCCAGGTGCTGGGCCGGCGCCGGAGCCGGCGCGCCGTGCCGCTGCTGGCGACGCTGACGGTGCACCCGGATGACAACGTCGCGGTGGCCGCCATCGAGGCGCTGGGGCGCATTGGCGGCGGCGCCGCGGTGGACGCGCTGCTGGCGGCGCTGGGCAGCGGCAACTTCTTCCGCATCTTCCCCGCGATCGACGTGCTCGGGCGCTCCGGGGATCCTTCCGTGGTGCCGTCGCTGCTGGGCCTGCTGGCGGATCCCTTCTACGCGACCGAGGCGGCGCGCGCCCTGGGGCGTACGGGCCAGGAGGCCGCGGTGCCCGCGCTGGTGGGGCTGCTCCAGCGGGGCACCGATGCGATGATGCGCGTGGCGGCGGTGGCGCTGGTGGAGATCCACGACGCGCAGGTGCAGCGCTTCGGCGGCGCGCGGGTGGTGCAGTCGGCGCTGCGCTCGCGCTCGGTCCCGGGAGACCTGGGGCGCCGGCTGGCCCGGTGTCTCTCGGGCGCGGACGCGGCGGAGAAGGCGGCCCTCTCTCGGCTGCTGGGCTGGGCGGGAGGCCCGGATGCGGCCATGGGGCTGCTGGCGCTGCTGGACGCGGAGCCGACCGTGGCGCGCGCGGCGGCCAGCGCCCTCATCGAGCTGGGCCCGGAGGCGGACGGCCCCATTCTCCAGGCCCTGCGCGAGGGAGACAGCGCGCGGCGGCTGGTGCTGTTGCCCCTGGTCGCCCGGCGCGCAGCGGCGGTGCCGGAGGTGATGCTGTGCCTGGAGGATCGAGATCCCACGGTGCGAGCCCTGGCCGCGGACACCCTCTCCCGGATTGGAGATCCCTCCGCCGTGGGTGCCCTCTTCGAGCGCCTGGGAGACGATGATCAGCGCGTGGCCCAGGCGTCCGTGGGCGCCATCCAGTCGCTCGGCAACGAGGAGACGGAGGAGCTGGCCCTGACCGCGGCGCGCTCCGCGGATCCCCGCCGCCGCCGCGCGGCCCTGCGGATCATCTCCTACTTCGGCTACTCCCGCGGGCTGGACGTGCTCCTCCAGGCCATGCGCGAGCAGGACGAGCGGCTACGGGACGCGGCCATCTACGGCCTGCCCTTCATCGATGATCCCCGCGCGGTGGACGCGCTGCTGGAGGCCTCGCGCCACGACTCCGAGCGCACGCGAGCGGCGGCCATGCGGGCCCTGGGACAGACGGAGAAGGAGGCCCGCGTCACCTCGTGTCTGCTGGGCGGGCTCAACGACAAGGATCCGTGGGTGCGCTACTACGCGTGCCAGTCCCTGGGGAAGCTGAACGAAGAGGCCGCCGCGGACGCCATCGTCGCGCTGGCCAACGACGATGCGGGCCAGGTGCGCGTGGCGGTGGTGGATGCGCTGGCCCACCTGCACACCGAGAGCGCCATGTTGGCGCTGCGTCGCGCGGCCTCGTCGGGGGACTCGGACGTGCGGCGGGCGGCGCTGCTGGGCCTGGGCGTCTCCAAGCGGCCGGATGCGCTGCCCGTGCTGATGGAGGCCGCCTCGCAGGGAGATCCAGCCACGCGGCTGGTGGCCCTCTCGGCGGTGGCCGAGTACGACACGCCCGAGACGGTGACGGCCCTGCTGCGCTCGGCGGGAGATCCGGATGAGAGCGTGCGCAGCGCGGCGGTGGGCTTCCTGGCCACCCGCGCGGGGACGGCCGCCACGCAGGCGCTCGTCTCGCTGCTGGGGGATCCGGCCTTGCGCGAGCGGGTGGTGAGCGCCCTGGCGCTGCCGGCCGAGGGACGCATCCCCGGACTGCTCACCGCGCTGGAGTCGGCGGACGAGAGTGTGGCGCCGCTGCTGGTGGCGGCCCTGGCGCGGATGCAGCGCGCGGATGCGCGGGCGGCGCTGATCAGCGCCCTCGAGTCGAGCAGCCCCGCGGGCCGGCGTGCGGCGGCGGCGGCGGTGGCGGCGCTGGGCACGGTGGAGTCTCGAGAAGCGCTGGAGCGGGCCTCCGCCCAGGATGAGGACGCGGAGGTGCGTCGTGCATGCCTCCTTGCGCTGAGCCGCTGATGCCCTCGCTACCGCTGTCTCCCCCGGTCTTCTCCATCCTCGCGACGCTCATCGAGGAGCGCGCGGGGCTGCACTATTCGCAAGAGGACCGGGAGATCCTGGCGGACAAGATCTCCGCTCGGGCGCAGGAGGCGGGGTTCGCGCGGCTCTATGACTACTGGTGCTTCCTCAAGTTCGACCCGGCTGGCACCACCGAGCTGGACGCGCTCATCGACACGCTGCTGGTCCACGAGACTTACTTCTTCCGTGATCCGTTGCCGCTGGAGGTGCTCGCGGACGAGGTGGCGCTCGCGGTGCGCGCGGGGCGTCGGCCGAGGCTCTGGTGCGCGGCGTGCGCCACGGGCGAGGAGCCCCTCACGCTGGCGATGATGCTCGACCAGCGCGGCGTGCTGGACGGGGTGGCCCTGCTGGCGAGTGACTACAGCCAGCGGGCGTTGGACCGGGCGCGCACGGGCGAGCACAACCTGCGCGCGATGCGGGCGCTGCCGGCGGGCATCGAGGGGCGGTACCTGACCGTGGTGGACGGTCGGCCGCGGGTCCGCGCGGATCTCCTCGCCGCGGTGGAGTGGCGCCGGCTGAACCTGGTGGACGCGGCGGCCATCACGGCCCTGGGCCCCTTCGACGCCATCCTCTGCCGCAACGTCCTCATCTACTTCCAGGACGAGACCGCGCGGCGCGTGGTGGACTCGCTCACGCGCGCCCTCGTGCCCGGCGGCAGCCTGCTGGTGAGCACCTCCGAGTCGCTGCTGCGCTTCGGCACCGCGCTGGTGTGCGAGGAGCGGCGCGGCGCCTTCTTCTATACCCGCCCCAAGGAGGGCCCGTGACTGCCTCCCCCATCCAGGTGCTGGTCGTGGACGACTCGGCCTTCGCGCGCAAGGTGCTGCGGCAGGTGCTCTCCGCGGCGCCGGGGATCCAGGTGGTGGACACGGCGCGGGACGGGCTGGATGCGCTGGAGAAGATCGCCGAGCTGCGCCCGGACGTGGTGACGCTGGATCTGGTGATGCCGCACCTGGATGGGCTGGGGGTGCTGAAGGCGCTGGCGGGAGTGCCCTCGCCGCGCGTGGTGGTGGTGAGCAGCGCGGGCGAGGAGAGCGAGCTGGCCATGGCCGCGCTCCAGGTGGGGGCGGTGGAGCTGGTGCACAAGCCCACGGCGCTGGCCACGGATCGGCTCTACGAGCTGGGCGCGGAGCTGGTGGCCAAGGTGCGCACGGCGGCGGGGGCGGTGGTGCGCCCGGCTGTGGAGCTACAGCCGCGGGAGAAGCGCGCTGTCCCCGTGGTAGCGGCGCCAGCGCAGCAGTTGGTGGTGGTGGGCACCTCCACGGGAGGCCCCGCCGCGCTCACCCGGCTGATCTCGGCGCTGCCAGAGGACTTCCCGGCGCCGCTGGCGCTCGCGCTGCACATCCCCGCGGGCTACACGGAGGCGCTGGCGCGGCGGCTCGACAACCAGAGCGCGCTGGAGGTGGTGGAGGCCGCGGAGGGCGTGGAGCTGAAGCCTGGGCGGGCGGTGCTGGCGCGGGCCGGCATGCACCTGCGCGTGGAGCGGGACGGGGATCAAGCTTGGACACGGCTGGATCGGGTGCCGGTCCAGGCGCCGCATCACCCCTCGGTGGACGTCCTCTTCGAGAGCGCGGCGGCGAGCTGGGGCTCGGCCACCGTGGGAGTGGTGCTCACGGGGATGGGGGATGACGGGTTGGCGGGCGCGCGCGCCATCCGTGCAGCAGGCGGGAGTGTGCTGACCGAGTCGGCCGAGTCCTGCGTGGTGTACGGCATGCCGCGCGTGGTGGTGGAAGCTGGCCTCTCCAACGCCAGCGCTCCGCTGGAGGACATGGCGGCGCTGCTCGCGCGCTACGTGCGCTGAGAAGCCAAGGGAGGCGAGTAAAGAGATCAGCGCAGGAGAATGGGATCAGCGAGTGGAAGCGGCGGCATTCGAACCCGCCGCTCGGAGCCTCTGGCGAGAGCGATCCAACCCACCTCTGCCTCCTGAGTTCCACCCCTGCGAGGCCCCGCTCGCCGCGCTCGCTGGATCTCTCCCTAGGCGCTTGCTGGAGAGCCCGGTTGAGCAGGCGCTCTCTGCCGTGGTAGGCAAGCGCGCCCCTGGACTCGGAGTGCCCATGTCCGCCGCCCCTGCCTTTGCCGACGGCTACCGCAGCCGCCGTATCCTGAACTGGATGCTGGTGGGGCTGCTCTACGCGTTCTTCTACATGACGCGGTACAACTACACCGCGCTCGGTCCCCTCCTGCTCGACGCGTTCGGGTGGACGAAGAAGGATCTCTCCTTCCTGGAGACAGCGATGCCCTTCATCTACGGGCTCTCCGTCCTGGTGAACGCGCCCCTCGCCGACAAGATCGGGGGGCGCAAGGCGTTCCTCATTGGCGCCGTGGGCGTCGTGGTGTTCAACATCCTCTTCGGGCTGTGCCATCTGCTGGTGCTCGCCCCGCCCGTCATCACGGGGGAGGGGAAGGCCCGGGTGATCGTCACCGCGGCGCAGATCGCCGGTGGGCTCACTCCCAGGCAACTGGCCTATGTGCTGTCTGGCGTGTGGGCCTGCAATGCCTACTTCCAGTCCTTCGGTGCGCTGTCGATCGTGAAGATCAACGCGCAGTGGTTCCACACCAGCGAGCGCGGGACGTTCGGCGCGATCTTCGGCGTGCTCATCCGGCTCGGGCTCGTGTTGGGCTTCTCCGTGGTGCCCTTCATCGCCTCCCTCCTGCCCTGGTACTGGGGCTTCTGGATCCCGGCTGCCGGCGTCACGCTGTTTGGGGTGCTGACGTGGGCCTACGTGGTGGAGACTCCCGAGGACGCGGGCTTTCCTCCCTTCGACACGGGAGATGCCTTGATGGGCGAGCCCGGCGAGCGCGTGGGCGTGCTCGTCGTGGTGAAGAAGGTGCTGAGCACCCGGACGATGTGGACCATCGCGCTCGCCTCGGTGATGATCGGCTTCGTGCGCCGCAGCGTGGTGGACGCCTGGTGGCCTGCCTACTTCAAGGAGGTTCACCACGTTCAGGGCAGCGACGCGCTGTACCAGGCCACCGCCTGGGGCATCGCTCTGGCGGGCATCGCCGGGGGCTTCACCCTGGGGATACTGTCGGATCGCGTGTTCCAAACCCGCCGCGCTCCTGTCGTCGTGATGGGCTTCCTGGGGATGGCGACCTGCCTGGCCCTCTTCTGGGGAGCTGACGCCCTGGCGCTCGGAGGAGTGGCGGCGTGCCTCTGCATGGCGCTGCTCTCGTTCTTCGTCAACGGCGCGCACGGCCTCATTGGTGGCGCGGCCTCCATGGACTTTGGCGGCAGGCGCGGCGCGGCGACCGCGGCCGGCCTCTTTGATGGGATGCAGTACTTCTTCGCTGCGCCGTTCACGGGCCTGCTCGTGGGCTGGATCACCCAGGACTACGGCTGGCAGGTGTGGAAGCTGTGGCCCCTGCCCTTCGCGCTGGTCGGCGCGGCGGTGATGGCCACCCTGTGGAACGTGCTGCCCCGCGGGCGGACCGCCGGGCACTGAGCGCTCTGCTCAGCGCGCGTGGAAGTGCTGGGCGTCAGAACTGGATGCTCGTGGCGATGTCGCAGAACTCCACGTGGTCCGAGCCGCTCGCGGCGCACAGCTCCGTCATCCGCGCCGCGAACCGCTGCTCGAGTCCCCGCAGAGCCTCCTTCCGCCCATGCGCGCGGCCACCCAAGTATCCTCCTTCCTTGAAGAACAGGTCGCCGTACGTCTTCACGGTGAGGTCCTTCTTGGTGATCTCATTGAGCAGGTAGTACTTCGAGCGATCGCTCAGGGTGTTGAGCGCTCCAACCCGGGTGTGGATGTGCGCCGGGTCGCGGCTCCGGTCCGCGAAGTCGATGGGCTGGCGGAGCCTGGGGTGTGTCGCCTCCGCCATCATCCCCGCGTGGAAGTGGTCGATCGAGTGCTCCATGGAGTTGCAGAGGACGTACGAGAGGACCTCGCGCATCCAGCCGTCGTCCGTCACGGCGCGCAGCTCACCCGCCAGCGTGCTCTTCTCCGGCAGGTGGGCCATCAGCCGTTCGCGGAAGACGCGGACGAAGCGCTGCTCCTCGTCATCGCTCCCCACCAGCGCCGCGACGCCCTGGACGAACGCGTCCACGGTCTCCTTCACGCGCCGCAACAAGGACCGGTAGGTCCCCACATCGCTGGCCCCGTCCACGTTGTGGAGCAGCCGCGCGTCGTCCACCTCCGTGAAGAACGGATGGTTCCTCCACCCGCTGAACATGAGCCGGGCGATCTGGAAGGCCCCGCCCAGATCGTCGAAGTCTTCCTTCTCCAGGTCGGCGGAGACGCAGAACGCGTCATAAGGTTGCTGCCGGTAGTCCGGCCAGAGCACCGAATACTCGGAGTGGAGGACGAAGGAGTTCGTCGCCAGCAGCAGGTAGGTGTGCTCCTCGAGCATCCGGGCGTAGACGGAGTGCGCACCGCACTGGCGCAGGGTGTCCTGCAGCGCTAGCGCGATGGGGGTCATCAGCGACACGTGCAACACGACGTGCCCGCCCAATCCCAGCACGTAGTCGACACCCTGCAGGGCGTACAGCTTCGCCAGATCCCAGGCGAGCCCATGGTCCGGGTGGACGACGTGAAGCGTCTTCAGCGTCTCCGGGAAGTCCACCCGGGGCGGGAAGCGCTCTACGGCGTTGATGTTCTCGAGGGCGATCGCGGTGGGGCGCAGCTCCCGGGTCGCGGGGTCCCTGACGAGGCAGATGACCGCGGGACCGAGATGGCATCCACTCTCGGGCTGGATGGGCAGGGCGTGAACGGGCGTGGTGTCGATGAGGTGGATGTCCCCGCTGTCGCCCTTCAGCCCGAACAGCTCCAGGTACGGGAGCTGCTTCGAGCGCTCCAGGGAGCTCAAGGGGAAGATGAGCTTCGAGTAGCTCATCCCGGTGAGGAAGAACTGGAACTGGGCGTCGTTGACGGGCGTGGGGGGCCGGGTCGCCCGGAGATCGATCAGATAGCGTTGCGCGATGGTGTGCTTGTAGCGGACGCCTACCTTCGAGGCGTACTCCGCCGCCATCTCCGGGGAGAGCTGATCCGGGTAGAGGGTGGTGAAGTATTCCGTCTTGAAGGGGATCAGGGATTGCCGCGCGTAGCCCTCGCGCAGCCACTGCTTGCGGTGACGTGTCTGGATGATGGTGTCGAGCAGGATCTCCTGGATCTTGGGGAGCTCGTCCTCGCCGTGGAGTTGCCGGCGCAGCCGGTGGTAGGTGGCGAGGTAGTTGCGTTGCGCGTCGGCCCGCGACATCCCCTGCAGGCTCTTCCAGAAGAGGTTCTTGATGGCGCCCTTGTCGTCGAGGGGCGTGGTGCGCTCGGAGGTATCCCCGACGGTGCCCTGCTTGTAGTGCGCGTAGAGGCTCAGCTTGTCCGTGTCCTCAAGCGCGCGGAAGTCCAGGTAGCGGATGCGGACATTGGCCACATCGAGGAACTCCGCCTCGACTTCGGAGTCGGACCAGGTGCTGAGGTCCGGGTGGCTGTTATGGGGGTGGAGCTTCTCGCGTCGGGGATCCAGCATGTGCAGTCTCGATATGTGAAGGGGTGCGGCCCGAATGGTACCCCCGGCGAGATTCCCGAGTCTTCTCCAGGTAGCGGTACTTCAGTCGCCCTCCTTGGCCAGGATCACGTGCGTGGCTTTCTCCGAAGCCGCGGTGCGCACGCAGTGGTAACCCAGCTCGCGCAGGTTCACGCCTTCGAGCAATCGCTCGCCCGCCCCCAGCAGCACAGGCGAGATCGCCAGGTGCAGCTCGTCGATCGCCTTGGCCTGCAGGTACTGGCGGATGGTGTGCGGCCCGCCGCCGATGCGCACGTCCTTGCCCGCCGCGGCCTCGCGCGCGCGGGCCAGCGCTTCATCGGCACCGCCCGTGACGAAATGGAAAACCGTACCGCCCTTCATCGCCAGCGAAGGCCGTGCGTGATGCGTCAGCACGAACACCGGCACGTGGTACGGCGGCTCGTCGCCCCACCAGCCTTTCCAGCTCTCGTCCGGCCACGCCCCGCGCACCGGCCCGAACATGTTGCGCCCCAGGATCCACGCACCGATGTTCTGGAACCCGCGCTGAGCGAACTCCTCGTCCAGGCCCGTGCTGCCGTCCTGCTGCCGCAGCACCATGCGCCGGAAGGTTCGGGTGCCGATGAACCATTGGTGCAAGTCGGAGCCGTGCACGCCCAGCGGGTTCTGCAGGCTCTGGTCGACGCCGGCGCCGAAGCCGTCGAGCGACAGGGAAAAGCTTTCAACGCGGACGCGTGCCATCGGATGCTCCTCAAATCGGGTCGCGCGAATAAAGGATGAAGCCCAGGTGCTTGGCAACCTTGTCATACAGCGCACGCCCCGCGGTGTTCGTGGTCTGCGTGTGCCAGTACACGCTCCCCAAGCGGAGGAGGCGAGCGGGAGGAGAGAGGCAGCGGCCCGGAAGGAGCGGATGAAGCAGAGGACGCCGCTCAACCCAGGCCGCGGGGTGTTGAGGCTGACGCCTGCCCAGAGCCAAAAGGCCCCGTCCCCTAGCGCGCACCCCATGGGAGGGCGGCCTGGGCAGGCGTGTAGAGCCATTCTTCCAACCGATTGTGCACTTCAAACAGGACCGGGTGAATTTCCGTCGCTGAGTGATCTTCGACACTGCCGGTAATACGAGAAGTGCCGACCCCCAAGAATGTATCGGGCTTGAACGCTCCTCTGTTTGGGAAGAGGTGGGGGTGGAACAGCGCCTGCTCGACACCTTCATGGGGCGGCCCAACGCCACGGTGGAGCGTCACAAGGTACGCCTGAAGTAGGGCCGCTGCCCAGGCACCCACTCCCCCAAGCGGAGGAGGCGAGCTCCCACAGCGGGAGGGACTCCACGAAACCGGATCAACTCCACCTGGCGGATGAGGCGCCTCGCTCAGCCCGGTAGATGCTTCAGGCCCCCAGCTTCAGGGAGTTGTCTTCGTGGAGGCCTGCCCGGAGGTGGTTGGCTGTTTTGCCTTGCGCTTCCCTGAGCGGGGATTCTTTGACTTCTTGGGTTTGTTCGTTTGGGGCTTTGGGGCTTTGGGCTCGGGGGGAGGAGGCGCGAGCCTGTTGAGGCATTCAACGTACGGATCCGGGACGTTTTGCTTGGAAGCCACGACCCGGACCGTTGATTTCGGAGGAGCCTGCTCTTTTTCCGTGCCGGCCGGCCTGGGGGCTGGAAGCTCAGCCGCGACGGCTCGGGCCATGAGAGCCAAAGCCGTAATCGAGACTTCATCGGGGTGCATATTACCCGTGAAGTATTCGCCCGAATAACTGGAGGTCCAAAGCACCTGAGCGCTCTCGCTATCTATCATTCGTGCGCCAATGGTCATTTTGAGTGTCGCAAACGTTTCTTTCCCGTTTGAGTCGAACACGTGCACGATATCGCCCTGCGAAACGTCGTCCAGACTGACTATCAAGATGGCTTTGGCATGAAGTAGGCGTCCAACGCATGGCATATCGCGTTCGACAAGATTCATCACCTGTAGGCTGCGCTCCTTGATGACCTTGTCGAGATCCGATCGAGAGGCGATGGAATACCCCTTTGCGAGCAGCTCGTGAAAAAACTCATCCTCCACGGGCCTTAGAATGACCTTTTGAGTTATGGTCCCGCTATGATCCGTGACAACCACGGCGACCTTCTCATAAAGCCTCGCATCAAAAACCGGAGAGACGGTGGTCTCTACTGGCTTGCCCTGGACAAGCTGGGGAGTGCAATGGATTGACAGAGCCAGAAGCAGAGCAAGTCTCCGCAGCGCCTGGAGAGGGTGAGTCATGGTCATGTCGCTCCTCTATGCCATGCTCTTTCGGGGTGCCGAGGAGATGGCGCAAGAGTTGCTGCGATGCGGGATTAGGGCTTGGGTGCGGACGACGGAAAATCCTTGGCTATGACCTTGGCAACAGTCATCAATTCGGACGACATGGCGGAGGCGTTCACCGGATACGTCCAGTAACTGCCAGTGTAGCTGGAGACCCACATGATCTGCGCCTGGCTTGTGTCTAGAAGTCTTGCGGTGATGCTGAAGGTGTTGAGGGCATGGCCGATGCTTATCAAGAGGATGCCTCTCGCGCGGATCATCTGGCCGATGTGCATCGCGTCGTATTCGGTGATCATCGCCATTTGAAGAGCGATTTCCGAGAGGACGCTATCCATGTCGGAGCGCGCGGCAACTGCATAGCCCTTGCCGAGTAACTCCTTCAGGAAGATACCCTCTATCTGCCTCATCTCGCCGTTCTGTTGGACGCGCCCATCCTGATCCATCACGACGATGGCGATCTTTTCGTAGGGCCGTGCGTCGAAGATCGGCGAAACAGTGGTGCGGCTGGCATGGTCTCGCTCGATGACGCATCCGCCAGCGAGCAAGGATTCAAGGACGAATACTGCCAGCATTCGAAGGGTCCAAGGCCTCCGCCATGAGCTCATTTGAGCCATATTTGCATCTCAGGATTGCTATCGCCTCGGCTGATGGGAGATAGCTCTGCAAGGTCGTACAAGGCGGATTGAACGGCTTTCGCTGTATTGGGGCTTGAGCCGGAATACAGTAGCAGGCCATCGCGGTTGGCGACCTGCTCAGGAGAGACAGCCTGGTACTCGACAATTCCTCCGAGTCGTGACAGTCGAAGGCACATCTTGGCAGCGGTCTGGATGGTGGCGCTGGTAAAGAAGACTCGCACGTGCCTAGTTTTGATCTTTTCCTGCAGTGCGGTGTTGATGGCCCCGGACTGCTCAGCGCTGCCTGCCCGCAAGAGCGCTTCCATCTTCTCGACAAGCTCCTGATCGTCTGGGAGCGCAGGTTGAGGGCGCACTTTCTTTTTGGGCCCTGGACCGGAGCCTGGCTTGATGGCTGGATCTGGAGTCTGTGGATCCGGAGGTGTGGATGTGTGCGGTGATGAGGATGACTGTGGTTGTGGTTGGTTCGAGCAGCCGGTCGCGTCCTTCCCCAAGGCGGTAGTGCACCACCAATTGTTGAGGCTTCTGTTTGTCGCGACCAAGCTCGCGGCCAAGCTTACGAAGAACGGAATAATGATCATCGCTGTAAAGAAAGACCAGAGGATTGCGCGCAACCACGCCGACTTCTTCTGAGGCGACGGCGGCATAGGCGAAGAAGCCTCCATAGGAACCGATGGGTGATTAAGCGGTGTGGCAAGTGTAGGTAATGGTACCTCACCAAGTCAACACGAGAGCGAAGCAACCCTGGATCAATCTTTGCCCTCGCTATGGGGTGTGGCTGCCGTCCTGATCACGCAGCCCGTCGTACCTGAGCGCGCAGGGGAGCGAGGGTGAGGTCCATTGCGGTATCCCAGCAGTCGGAGAGGGCGAGGGAGCGGAGGTCGATGACGTGCTGGCCGCTCTGGTGCTTCCACCTGCTGCCCGGCCGTTTCATACGCACGCCGATGAGGCACTTGCAGGTGGCCTCGACGTTGCTGCTGCCGATGGGCAGTCCTGCCTTTCGGGCATCGGCGTAGTGCATGCGCTCGCCGTGGTTCTCGATGTACGTGAGCGCCTCGTGGACGGGCCGTCCGTCGCCTACCACCACCTCGCGCTGCCCGACTGGTGCAGCTCGCTGGCGATGCGCCAGATGGCGCCGGGCTTGTTGAGACAGAAGATCGCGCAGGCCAACTCGGTCGAACTTCCTGTGGATGTGCACCAAACTCAAATGGGGCTTTAGCAAAATGCACGATTCGGTAGCAGATCGTGCACAAAAATTTAGGCTCGGGCTTCTCCACTTTGAGCAGGGGAGCCACACAAAGTGCGGGAGAGCCACGGAACTGGGGCAAGTCTACCCGGTTCTGAGAACGAAGAGGATGCCGCGCAGAGCCGCTCAGTCATCTGCGTATGGGTGCCTGCTGCTGGGCCACCGCATGCCGGTCCTGAACGTTCAGGAACAGACCTGCCGGTACCGACCAGTCGGAGCGGCCCTGTTGGTACTGACCGGTCAGGAGTGAACCCCGCTGATCTATACAACCTGCCCCGTCGTTTCCGAGGACCCGATGTGATGGGTCAGGTCCTCACGGATTCTTCAGGGGTTCGGAGGTGGGAGGATGCTTGCGCCCGGGAGGGATGAAGGGCACGTAGCAGGTGCCCTTGAACATCTGGCCGCCGAGTTCTTGGCATTTCTCAGGCTCCCACTCTGCCCAGCACGCTCCGTTGAGGGCAACCAGCCACTTGCGAGGGCAAAGCCCCTTCCCGTCGGGCCGTATCTGTCCTGGTTGCGGCTCGGGCAGAGTGTCCTCGCTCATCCCCTCATTCGTCGAGCCAGAGGGCGGCTTGTCCAGGGCCGCGACCGTTGCGGCTTCCCCGAGCCCTGTGGTGCCTGCATCCGCGGAGCCGGGCCTCGCGGGCTCGGCGCGTGCCACGGAGGGCTGCTCCAGAAGCTCATGGGAGACCGTCCGCCCCAGCCAGACGGCCAGAGCCAGCCCCGACGCTGCCGCTGGTATCCAGAGCCATGCGCGCCTCCGAGGCGCTCGGATCCTGAAGGGTTGCCGGGAGTGTCTCACCGGTGAGGCGGGCTCCAGCTCCCGCGCCAATTGCGCCGCGGTGCCGCGCTGCCCGGGGTGCACCGAGAGCAGGCGCAGGATGAGGTTGCGCAGGGAGGGCTCCACGTCGGGGCTGCTCAGCAGCGCCCGAGGCTGGCGCACGCCCTCCAAGTGCCAGGTGCCTTGCTCATCCCGGAAGGGCTCGGAGAGCTCCGGGTACTCTCCGGTGAGCAGTCGGCACGCGGTGACGCCCAGGGCATAGAGATCATCCGCGGCACAGGGCCTGTAGCGAGCGGTGGTGCTGCCGTGGAACTGAATCTCGAAGAGCCAGGACTGTGGAGAGCGGTAGAGCGGAGTGCCCGGAAAGCCCATGGCCGGGGTGAGAGCGGCGGCGCCCGGGTAGAGGCCGGTGCCGAAGTCCATGAGCATGGCTCGGTCATCGGAGCGGCGCACCAGGACGTTGTCGCCCTTGAGGTCTCGGTGGAGGGCGCCTTGAGCATGGAGGGTGGCCAGCGCCTGAGCCAGCTGGCCCAGCCAGCGCCGCACCCGCTCGGCGGCCAGCGGCTGAAGCCGGGCCTGTTCATACAAGGGCTCGCCGTCCACCCACTGCATGACAAGGAAAGGATGGAGCGTGCCAGCGGGAGATGGCCAGGAGCCCTGATCCACCAGGCCCGGGATGCTGGGGTGGTGGCAGCGGGACAGCAGCGCCCCCTCGCGGGCGAAGCGAGGGTCGTCCGGGTGCAGTGCCAGCTTCAGGGCCACGGGGGAGGCGTGTTCGTTGTACCGGTGCACGGCGCGGTAGACGGCGCCGTTTGCGCCGCGGCCGGCCCAGGCCTGTACGCGCCAGGACCCGATCACCGTGCCCGGAGGGAGCGCCGCGGGGTGGAGCGCGAGGGGAAGGGGGCTGTCCATGGCGTGCGTGGAGCAATGAGGCGTCGTGCTCTGACGCGACTGCTCAGACCTCCGTGAATCTCGTGCCCGTAGCGCCCATGCGCTCTAAAGCATCTTTGATCTGCCCGGAGACGATGAGGGCGACCTCCCAGCCCTCGGGGCGGAACACTTTGGCGTTCCCTACCTTGGCCCTGTCGATGCGCAGGCGATCCACGCCCATGTATTGCCCGACCTTCTCGGGAACTCCGTGCTCTGGCGTCCAGAAACTCACCTCGGACACCGCTTCGTCGATGCAGCGAATGAGGCGTGTTACCACGAGGACGAGGTATTGATCCGGTTGGTCCTTGATGTCCGCAGGGATGAATTGCACATCGCTGGGGGCCAATTCTGACAGCATAGAGGCTACCTTGATGTGGACAACGGGAATGCCCAATCCTGCCTCGGAGAAGTCCAACGGCCTGCCCGCAATCTCGATGGGGATCTTCAACCGTCCCTCCACATGCACGGGCGTTCCTTTCGTGAAGTCCCAGTCGTGGACCTTGCGGCCCCGCTTGCCGATGGGGGTCTTCAGATGCCAGCGGTGGGGGACATAAACATCGTCGGACAGATCGAAGAAGCGCCGGGGCATGGAGAAGTTCTAGCGTCATTGCCCCAGGGTGACGAGCCGGTTCAACTCCGTGCCGGGTGTGGCGATCTTCCGGGCAAGTTCATCCAGCGCGGGCAGTAACCGTGCTCGGCATGCCGCGATGCTGCGACAATCCCCTAGCGCTTCCCGCAAGCGCTTGTAGACGAGCTCATGATACCGCTGCGGATGAGGCCCCTTGTGCCCCTCGATGGGCACGATGTTTTCAGTGTCCTCCAGCCGCATTCCCGCCCGGGCGTAGAGTTCCCGAAGCCTGGGGGTCCACGGGCCACCACGCAAGGCAGAGATCTCATTCGCGTTGGTTCCGATGTGGTGATTCTCAACCCGGTTCCGGCGCCCACCGCGCGCTGCCATGGCCACCGCGCCCGGCGCCAGGGCCACGCTGAAGCCCTCGTCCGTCACCGCCACCGACTCCACCGCGCCCACCTCCGACAGCAGCACTCCTTCCTGGCTGGCTGCCTGCATCGACACTTGCGCGGAACCGGGCAACGACCCAGAGCACGAGCGCCGCGGTGGCCCATGCGGCCACGAACTTCGTCACAGGCTCGGGCAACGCGAGCAAGACCAGCAGTGTGACGACCGTTCCAACCGCTGCTTGCAGAACGGCCCGCATGCTCACCATCTCTCCCAGCGCCTTCTGGAACTCCTCCAGCACGGGGCTTTTGCTCAAGGCCATGGCCAGCATGTAGCGGCCTTGCATGTCCAGGTACTTGCCGCCCACGAGCGCGCCTCCCAGGCAGTCGCCCTCGAAGCCTTGGGCGCTCCGGCACCACGCCTTGTACCGGCTGACGAGCTTCTGCTCCCCCTCCGTCAACGCCCCTTTCAGGGGCACGCCCGACTCCAGAGGGATAAGCTTTCGCTCTCGGAGCAGGTAGAGGTAATCCCCGTACAGCGCGTCGAGTTGAAACAGGCGCTCCACTGTCTCACGGGGTGAGCCCGTGAGGCGCACCTGGCGCGCCAGTCTCCGAAGGGCCGCTGTCACTTCCTCCGGCGTCACCTCCACCGGCTCCACCGTGGCGGTGCGGGGGATGTGAAGGAGGGTCTCTCCCTCGGCGCCGGTTTCCATCCGCACCACTTGCGGAGTAGCGCTGCACCCGACCAGCAGGGCAAGGAACAGCGCTTCGGCCTTCCAGAGAATCCGCCACGGCCTCATGGGCACTCCTTCTTGTGAGCAGGGGCTCAGGTGAGGAGGCCGCCCCCGCGATTCACAACACCCCAAGCGGAGTGGGCCGCGGGGCCGGGCTCAGGGGCCCTTCGGTCCCGCCGGCGAGGGGCGCCGCATCAGCTCCGCTGCCACCTCGGGCAGGCGCGGCAGGCTCACGGTGAAGGCGGTGCCCTCCTCGAGGTTGGAGCGCACATCGATGGTGCCCCCGTGCGCGTGGACGATCTCCTGGACGATGTAGAGCCCCAGCCCATAGCTCGTCTTCGCCGTGCGCGAGGCCTGCGGCCCACGCCGGAAGGGCTCGAAGATGTGGGGCACCAGCTCGGGCGGAATCGGCTTGCCCTGGTTGTGCACCTCGAGCACCACGCGCTCCTTCTCCCCGCGCGCCCACAGCCGCACCGGCGTGTCCGGCGGGCTGTACTTGAGCGCGTTCTCCAGCAGGTTGGACAGCACCTGCGCCAGCCGGTCCGGATCCCACGTCCCCTGGACGTCGTCTCCCTCCACCTCGAACACCACGGACCGGTCCGGGTACGCCACGCGGAACTCGTGCGTCACCTTCTGGAGCAAGTCGCGCATCTCGCACCGCCGAGGCTCCAGGGTAATCCCGCCCCCCAGCCGCGCCCGCGCGAAGTCCAGCAGCAGCCGCGTCAGCCGCTCAATCCGCAGCGCCGCCGAGGTGATGCGCTTGAAGGTGCGCTGGTTCTCCTCGGGTGGCGGGCCTCCCACCGCCATGATGCGCGCCCAGGAGATGATGGCTCCCAGCGGGCTGCGGATGTCATGGCTGACGATGCCCACCAGCTGCTCCTGGAACTCCACCGCGCGCCGGGACTCCTCCTCCAGCTGCAGCTCGCGTGTCACGTCCCTCAGCGTGCCCAGCACCCGCGTGGCCTTGCCGTTCTCGGCCAGCACCCGCACCTTGGCCCGCATCCAGCGCGGCGCCCCCGTGGGCACGTAGACCTGGAACTCGGCCTCGAAGTCCGCCGGAGCCTTCAGCGCGGCGGCCACCTGCTGCGCGAAGCGGGTCCGGTCCTCGGCCAGCACCCGCTGCAGGAAGGCCTCGTACGTGTCTCCCGGCCCTCCCGGCACGCCTCCGAGGAGGGAGTCGATGTTCTCGGACCAGCGGATCCGCCCAGCCTGGACGTCCCAGTCCCACAGGCCGAGCTGGCTCGCCTCCAGGCTGAGGCGGAGCTGCTCGCGCAGCAGGGCCAGCTCGGGCGCCGGGGCGGGCTCCGTCACAGCCAGGGTGGGCTTACCCGAGGCCGGGGCAGAGGCCGGGGCGGGTTCGGTGCGCCTGGAGCGCTTCTTGGCGGGAGGCTCGGACATTCGGGGGTCAGATCATCCTAGCGGCAACGGAGCCCTGTGTGCGCCTGGGAAAGCTAGGGACTGGGCGCCAGGCCCAGGTTGCGCGCAATTTCCTGGAAGGTGGCCACGGCGGGCGTCTCCGTGCGAGTCTTCTCCGGGCTTTCCAGGTCCACGGAGAACAGCCCGAACTTGGGCGCATACCCCTCGGCCCACTCGAAGTTGTCCAGCAGGCTCCAGTGGAAGTACCCGCGCACCTCCGCCCCTTGCGCCACCGCCTGCTCCACGGCGTACACGTGGCTCTGGAGGTAGTAGGGCCTTCGCTCGCCGCCGCGGTCCGCCATGCCGTTCTCCGTGACGATGAGGGGCAGGCCGAACTTCGCGTATCGCATGAGGAAGAGGTAGAGGCCTTCCGGGTAGAGCTCCCAGCCCAGATCATTCCTCTCCCGGCCGCGAGGCACATATTGGCGGGACAGCGCCGGCTCGCCCAGGTACTGCCGGACATAGTCCCGGGTGTAGTAGTTGAGGCCGAAATAATCGATGGAGCCCTTCAGGCCGGCCACCTCCCGGTCGAGCGTCACCTGGCCCGGCACGGAGAGGTGGATGCGGCCGGTGCGCAGGGCCTCCGGCACGCTCTCGTTGAAGAAGGTGTCGGTGAGGGCCGCCACGGTGAGGTCCGCCGTGGAGCCGGTGGCGGGCTGGAAGACGCGCACGTGGTGGGCCAGGCCGATGCGCGTGGCGAAGCCATCCCCGTCCGCGTCCACCGTGTCCCGCTCGCGCAGCTGGCGGGCGGCGCGCGCATGGGCCTCCATCAGGTTGGCGAGCACCGTGGCCGTGGCCTTCATGTCCTTCTTGCCTGGAGGCCACTCGCCATTGAGGTAGCCGAGCACCGCGTACACGTTGGGCTCGTTGATGGTGCACCACCAGTCCACGTCCCCGCCGAGCGCCTCGGCCACGCGCGCCACGTACGCCTCGAACAAGTCCACCGTGGCGGGGTTCTCCCAGCCGCCCGCGTCCATGACCCAGGTGGGCAGGGTGAAGTGGTAGAGCGTCACCAGCGGGGTGATGCCCTTCTGGCGCAGCGTGCGAGCCCACTGCTGGTAGCGCGCCAGGGCCGCCTCGTCCCACGTGTCCGGCGTGGGCTGGAGCCGGGCCCACTCCACGCTGAAGCGGTAGGCGTTGGCGCCCAGCCTCTCCATTAGCCGCACGTCCTCGTCGAAGCGGTTCCACGAGTCCGTGGCCGCCCCGGACACCGAGTCATCCTTGATATGCGGGCGGCCATCCGGCCACTGGCCTCGCTCCCACACGGCCCAGTCGTTCTGGTTGCCGCCTTCGATCTGATGGGCGGCGGTGGAGGTGCCTAGCATGAAGCCCGTGGGCAGGCCCTTACCGAGGGGGGCCGCCTTCACCACGTCCGGATCAAAGCTCGGCCGATCCCCGCACGCGGCCAGCAGGACGGGCAGGGCGAGCAGGAGCCCGCGGCTCATGACTTGCCTCCCGGGCGCGAGGACGGAGGGTTGCCCACCAGTCCGAGGATCAGCATGGCGCTGTGGGAGCTGCCCACGCGGAAGGCGAAGCCATCCACCAGGATGCCCGCTCGAGCGGAGAGGGGGATGCGCGCGGAGGCCTTCACGCCCAGGGGCAGCACGTACGCCAGCCCCACCGGCCCGTACGAGACGCCCACGTGCGCGGGCACCATGCCCGCCATGTCCAGCAGGCCCGCGTCCAGCGCCACCGCTCCGAGCCGGTAGAGCCCCCTCACCGAGGGCAGGAAGGTGACGATGGGCGTGGAGGGGTACGCCGCCTGGAGCACGGGGCCGGCCAGCACGCTCCAGCGCTCGCCGGTGTAGCCCAGGCGCACGCCGAGGTTGACGCTGGGGCCAGGGCCGCCGCTCTCCAGCGGCGTGAGCGACACCAGCGCGGCCTCCACGGTGAAGCCGTTGAACAGGTAGTGCCCTCCGGTGAGGCTGGCCAGATAGAGATCATCCCAGCCTCCCCCAGCGAAGGAGTAGCCCCCTCGGAGCAGGCCCCATTGGGAGTGGATCTCGTTCGTGAGGGCCCGCGGCGGTGGCTCGTAGGGCAGGACGCCCGAGCCGTCCTGGGCGCGGGCGCTCACACCCGCGGTGAGGACGAGAACAAGGAGCAGGAGACGCATGGAAGGCCGGCACGATACCCTGAGCAGCCCCTGGAGCGCCTCAGGCCTTCGGCTCTTCCTCCGCGCCCCGGTGGAGCTTGCGGTAGAGCGTCTTGCGGTCCACGCCGAGGATGCGCGCGGCCAGCGTCCGGCTGCCGCCCACCGCCTCGAGCACGCGGTGGATGTAGCGGCGCTCCACCTCCTCGAGCGTCACCAGCTCGGACATGTCCGCCACCTCGGGCAGCACCTGGGGCGCGGTGTAGTTGCGCACGCGCTCGGGCAGATCCTCCACCGTGAGCTGCTCGAAGGTGGTGAGCGCCACGGCGCGCTCGATGCAGTTCTGTAGCTCGCGCACGTTGCCCGGCCAGCTGTAGGCCAGGAGCTTCTGCGCCGCCGCGGGGCTGAGCCCCAGCACGCGCTTGCCCGTGCGCGCGGCGAAGTGCTCCACGAAGTGCTGGGAGAGCAGCAGCACGTCATTGCCTCGGGCGCGCAGCGGCGGCAGCTCGATGTTGATGACGTTGAGCCGGTAGTACAGGTCCTCCCGGAAGCGCCCCTCCTCCACCGCCAGCTCCAAATCCCGATTGGTGGCGGCGACGATGCGCGCGTCGAACTCCACCTCCTCGTTGCTCCCCAGCAGCCGCACCTTGCGCTCCTGCAGCGCGCGCAGCAGCTTGGGCTGGAGCCCCAGCGGCAATTCGCCCACCTCGTCCAGAAAGAGCGTGCCGCCGCTGGCCTGCACGAACAGGCCGGTGCGGGTAATCCGTGCGTCGGTGAAGGCGCCCTTCACGTGGCCGAACAGCTCGCTCTCCAGGAGCTGCTCGGGCATGGCCGCGCAGTTGATGGCCACGAAGGGGCCGGTCCGGCGCCGGCTCCGGGTGTGGAGCGCCCGGGCCGCCACCTCCTTGCCCGTGCCGCTCTCGCCCGTAATCAGCACCGTGGTGTCCACGTCCGCCACCCGGTCGATGAGCGTGTAGGCCTGACGCAGCGCGATGCTCTGGCCTATGAGTCCACCGGTCTCTCCACCTTGATCGAGTGCCTGCCGCAACCGTCGCACCTCCTCTCGGAGCGCCCGGTGTTGCACGGCGCGTTCCAACACCAGGACCAGCGCGTCCAGGTCCACCGGCTTGGTGATGAAGTCATAGGCCCCGGCGCGGATGGCGGCGATGGCTGTCTCCATGCTGCCGAACGCGGTGACGACCACCACGGGGATGTCCGGCCGGTTGAGGACGATGCGCTCACACAGCGCCAGCCCGCTCATGCCCGGCATCCGCAGGTCCGTGAGCACGGTGTCGAAGGTCTCGGTGGCCACCAGCGCCAGCGCCTCGTCCCCCGTCTCGCAGGCGCGCGGCTCGAAGCCCCGGCGCGCCAGCCCCTTCTCGAGCATCACGCGCATCTCGCGCTCGTCCTCGACGATCAGGACACGGCCTGGCATGCGGTGTTGCCCCCTGGCAGGTAGATGGAGAAGCAGCTCCCACGCCCGAGCTCGCTGCGCACGGCGATCCACCCGCCATGGTCCCGGATGATGCCGTAGGACACGGACAGCCCCAGCCCGGTGCCCTCGCCCACGTCCTTGGTGGTGAAGAAGGGCTCGAAGATGTGGGGCAGCACCTCGGGGGAGATGCCCTCGCCCTCGTCCTCCACGTCCAGCCGGACCCAGTCCGCCTCGGGGCCGCCCACGTCCGCCGGAGGCGTGGCCCGGGTGGGCTCGGCGCGCACCCGCAGGGCGCCGGGGTTCTTCATGGCCTGCAGCCCGTTCATCACCAGGTTGGTGAGCACCTGTTGAATCTGCCCGGCATCCACCTCCAGCATCAGCGCCTCGGGCACCTCGGGGGTCAGCTTCACGCCGCGCTTGTAGGCCATGGGCTGGAGCAGGCTCAAGGTCCGCGTGACGAGGTTGAAGAGCTGCTCCGGGTTGCGCTGGGGCGCCCTGCGCCGCGCGAAGTCCAGGAGCTGGCGGATGATGCGCGTCATCTGCTGCGCCTGCTGGGAGATGATGCGCGCGCACTCGCCCACCTCCTCGCCCACCGCCTCGCCGGAGGAGATCATCTTCGCCCGGCCGAGCACCACGTTGAGCGGGGTGCCCAGCTCGTGGGCCACGCCGGAGGCCAGCTTGCCCACGGTGGTGAGCCGGTCCGCGTGGCGCAGGTGCTCGAGCGTGGCCAGGCGCGCCGCCGTCTCCGCGGCGATGTCCTCCCGGGCGCGCTGGAGCATCTCGCCCATCTGGTTCATCTCCAGGGCCAGCGTGTCCAGCTCGTCGCGCTGGTGGAGCTGCACGCGGGCCTCCAGCTGCCCCTCGCCAATGCGCCGGGCCAGCTGCACCAGCTGATCAATAGGGCGGCCCACCAGCCGGTTGCCCATGGCCATGGCCACCAGCAGGAACGCCCCGGCGATGGCCAGCGTGGCGATGGTGGTCCCCACCACGGTGCTGCGCACGTGGCGGCGCTCTTCAATGAGGGACTCGGAGACCTCGATGGCGCCCTGCCGCTCGCCGACCGACACGGGGATATAGGTGCGCAGCACGCCGGGGGGCTGGCTCAGGTCCGTCAGCGCCTCGTCCTCTCCGTCGCCGAGCCGCTCCAGCATGGCCGGGGAGAGGGTGGACAGGGGCGGGTGGTCCGGCGCCTCATCCAGCCACACCCAGCGCAGGCGGACCTGCTCCTGGAAGCGGTTGGTCTGCTCGAGCAGGGAGAGCGCCTCGGCCTCCCCCTCCTGCTGCCACGCCTTGCCGATGGAGCCAGCCACGGTGTGGCCGATCAGGCGGTGGTCATGCCGCATGTCGACGGCGGAGCGCGCCAGCTCTCGCCTCACCTCCAAGGTCTCCATGGTCGCCAGCACGGCGATGGCGAGCAGGGCCAGGGCGAGGGTGATCTTTCGCGCGAGCTTCAACAGGTCCTCGGGGGGACGGACGCGAGGGCACCTGGGGAGGCACCCTCGCGGCCTGTCACGGACTCATCCATCCGTGCGCGAGGCAGGAGCGCACGGACCCGAGAGCGAGACAAGCGCTGAATTACTTCATGCCGCCCTGGTCGGCCGCAGTCGGGGCCTTCTTGGACTTGGGGGCCTTGGGAGCCTTGGGGGCCTTGGCCTTCTTCTCGGTCTTCTCGGCGGCGGGCTTGGAGTCCGCAGCGAGCGCGCTGACGGAAGACAGGGACAGGGCCAGGCCGAGAACGAGCGCGGTACGCTTCATGGATTCAATCCTTTGGTGGGAGTCAGGCCCGCGGGAATGCGGGACTGGGCAGGGCTAAAGCAGCCCCCGTGCCAGTGCTGGGTTCTAGCAGCCCCGAGCGGGGCGGACCAGAACCCAGCACGGAAGGCCCGCAAACCCTGGGGCACATTGCCCCGTGAGGCAGGATGCCCCGGAGCTTCAAGAGGGCTGTGGCCCGGGGGAGCCGCTGGCATGCGAAGTGCTCTACGCAGGAGGGAGCCTTCATCTCTCCGGGTGTCCTCTCATGGCGGCAGCTCCCACGGCGGTACCCCCCTCCTCGCGGCGGGGGTTGCGGATCATCCTGGCCGAGGATGACGACGCGATGCGGGTGATGATCCAACAGGTGCTCACGCGAGCGGGGCACACGGTGGTGGCGGTGGAGGATGGCTTCGAGCTGGCGGACTACCTGGAGCTGGTTCGCTCGGGGGGTGGGGTGGAGCTGCCGGATCTGATCCTCTCGGACGTGAGGATGCCGGGGCGCACGGGGTTGGAGGTGCTGGCGCAGGTGCGGCAGATGGGGATGACGTGTCCGGTGTTGCTGCTCAGCGCGTTCGCGGACGAGCCCACGCGCGAGGAGGCCCGGAAGCTGGGCGCGAAGGCGCTGCTGGACAAGCCCGTGGACATGGACGAGCTGAAGGCTGCGGTGCTGGCGGTGAGCGTCCCTTCGCCCGGCGAGTGAGCGGTCCGAGCGTCCGCTTTCGTGGACGGGCCTGTCCACGCCGCGAGACTCCTCGTTTCTCGGCCGCCGGGTAAGTGCTTGGAATGACGGCGGTTTGTCTTGGTCTGGATCCTGCTCTGGGGCGATGCACCACTCGCGGCACCCGGAGGCACCCATGGACCTGGACGTGTTGAGGAAGATCACCGTTTTGCCGAACCCCCCGCCGAGCATTCCCCCGGCGATGACGCTCGAGCAGGCCCAGGAGGCCATCCTCCAGTGCCTCATGCAGGGCCCGGCGGGCCACTACCGGATCGGCAAGCTCTACAACCATATCGTGCGCAACCGCCTGGCCGTGAGTCAGGGCTACGCCACCACGCGCCGCTACTTTCGTCGGCACGTGCGGGTGCTCTCGCAGTCGACGCTGACGATGTACGGCGCGGTGGCGCGCCAGTTCTCCCTGGAGGAGTGTGAGAAGTACGGCATGGCCAACCTCGGGGCGCTGCTGGAGTACGCGAGGCTCTCGTGCACGCATGTGAGCTGGCGTGATCCGGGCTCCACGCCGGTGTGGATTCCTCGCAAGGGCGGGCTGGAGATCAGCAAGCCCTTCGCGGACTGCACCGCGGAGGACTTGAGGGATGCCATCAAGGCCCGGCGGGCCTGGCCCGGTCAGGGGCGGCTGGAGCCGGAAGAGAAGCCGGTCGAGGCCTACCTCGAGACGCTCCAGCAGCACTTCGAGGAGAACACCCAGTTTCCTCCGAAGATCGACGCGCGGGTGCACAACCGGCGGCTCCACGTGCGCATCCGCCACCTGCGGCTGTGGGAGCTGGGGCGGCTGCTCGAGGCGCTGCGGTCCATCCTCAAGCCCGCACCGCCAGCGCCTCCCCAGGTGCCGCCGCTCGCGGGGCAGGCCGCCGCACGGGTGAGCACTGGCTAGCCCTCCCTCCGAGGTGGAAGGGGCTCGTCCCCGAGGCGTGCCCCTTCCTCGGCCCGAGGGCGCTAGGCTGAAGCAGGAGGTGTCCACGTGCTCTTCCTTGTGCCCGCCGCGCTCGGCGGTCTCGTGACGACGCTCGGGCTCGGGCTGAAGCGGGTGTTGGAGGAGCTGGCGCCCCCGGCCTTTCCGGAGGGCAGTCCCGCCCGGCAGGCCTGGGCTCGGCACCAGGAGGCGGTGAAGGCGCTGAGAGCCTCGCGCCAGCACTTGAAGGAACTCGCCCGCGTCTACGCCGAGCGGCAGGGGCGGGTGCTGCGCGAGACGGTGGAGCCCTTCCGCGCGCTGCTGGAGCGGCTGGAGCGCTGGGAGCACGCGCGGGCCGCCGAGGTGCTGACTCCGAGTGGCACGTCCGCGCTGAGCACGCTCCCTCTGCACCCCGTGTCCCAGAGCGCACGCCGGGCCTGGGCGCTGCTGGGCGTGGGCGCGGTGGAGCCGCCGTTGCTGGCGCCGGTGCTCGAGTGGCTCGACCGGGGCTGGCTCTCGGAGGGAGCGCCCGGCGTGAGGATGGATGGCGTCTCGCTCTATCCAGCGGCGGCCTGCAGCCCGGGGCCCGAGAATGAGGCCGAAGCCCTCCGCGCCTTCGAGGCCGCGTGCGAGCTGCTCGGCCGCGCCGTGGCCTTCCTGGAAGCGGCGCACGTGCGGCTGGAGGCGCTGGACGCGAGGGTGGCGACGCTCCACGGCCGGGCCTCCGCCCAGCTCGAGTACCTGGACGCGGCCAGCTTCGAGGAGGGCCGCCCCGAGCCGAGAGATCGCCTGCTGCGGCTCGGTGTCCTCATGGGTGCGCTGGCCGAGTCCCTGCGGCTCCCCGTGCTGACCGCGAGCGGTGGGCTCGCGCCGCTCCCCGAGCCCTTGCCGGACTGAGCCCCGCCTCCGAGGGCTGGCGGGCGTACGAGGGCTCGGCTCCTGTCAGCCTGCGAGTGAGTGCCCAGCTTTCCCTCAGTCAGGGCGCAACACCGCGCAGCACGCAAGGAGGAGCACCATGGGTGAGTGGACCGACAAGGTGAAGGGCAAGGTCAAGGAGACCGCGGGCGTGGCGACGGGCGACCGGGAACTCGAGGCCGAGGGCAAGGCCGACACGCTCAAGGGCAACGTGAAGGAGAAGGCCGAGGACGCCAAGCGGGTCATCAAGGACGCGGTGGAGCCGGACCGGAAGATTCACCGGGACGAGCCGTAACCTCACACCGGCATGGGGGGGAACGAGGGGCCGTGGGTCATTGTGCTGCCCGCGGCCCTTTGTGTTTTCAGCGGTGGCGCTCGCAGCTGCAGGCCACCTCGAGGAACGTGGTGGACTTGCCGCTGACGAGAGCCCACAAGCAGCGCATCAGGCAGCTGGCGCCAAACTCCCGGTAGATGAGACCCAGGTTGGCGACCACCTCTCGACCTGTGATGACCCCGCGCATGGCTGCTCCCCCTTCTACGCCCCCGCTCTGTCACCGCGGGTGCTTCAGCTCTGACACCCCAGCTCTCTGCAAAGGTCTGGCCGACCTTCGGCTTGGCGCCGGGCCTCGGCGTGTCGCTCAGCGAACGTGGCAAGGCGGCGATTCCGCGTTGGGGCATGCACGCCTGCCTACGCTCAAGTGCGCGGAACTGCGCACAGTCCTGTAATTCCTTCAGGCAGGGCGTGGACTGGAGGACGGAGCCTTTGGCTGTGCGAGCAAGGGAGCGGGCTGTGCCCGAATGTGTGGCGGCAACGTCTCGCAGTCGGAAGCTTGAGAAGAGGGGGAAGGGAGGTGCGTGATGGCCGGAACTTCACAACACAACTCAGGGACCGCGGCCGCTTCGCCTCCGTTCCTCGAGCGGCTGCTGCACGCCAGCCAGAAGAGCCGGGGCCTGACGCGGCTGCTGGTGGCGACGGATTTCTCGATGGGCGCGGACCTGGCACTGGCGCGGGCGCTGAGGCTGCCGGTGGGAGAAGGGGCCTCGTTGACGCTCTTCCACGCGCCGCGGCCGGTGCCGGGGCGGGGAGAGCCCGGGGACATGTCGCTGGAGGAGCGGTGCCTGAGGCGGGCCGCTGGGGCCGCGCGCCGCAGGCTCCACGAGCGAGAGTCCGTGCAGGTGAAGGAGGAGCTGCGGGCTGGAGATGCGGTCGAGGAGGCGGTGGGGGTGGCTCGGCAGCAGGAGGTGGAGCTGGTGATCGCCGGGCGTCCGCATGTGCCTCGGGGCCAGGAGCTGTCTCGGCGCGGCGCCACGGTGCGAGGCATGGTGCGCCGGCTGGAGGCGCCGCTGCTGGTGGTGAGCGCGCACCCGGCGCGGGCGTATCACCGGCCGCTGGTGGCGGTGGATCTCTCGCAGGACTCGCGGCGGGCGCTGGAGCTGGTGCTGCGGCTGTGCCCTCCGCCGGTGGGAGTGGACGTGCTGCATGTGCCCGAGCCCTGCCTGTCGCAGGGGCTGTGGCACGCGGGGATGACGTCGCGGGAGCACTGGCTGGCGGTGCGGCAGGAGCTGGAGCTGGCCGCGCGCAAGGCGGTGAATCACTTCCTGGCACCCTACCGGGAGCTGGGCCGGGACTGTGAGATCTCCATCCGCTGTGGCGAGCCGCTGGACGAGGCCTTGCTGGCCGAGGCGGCCGAGCGGGGGGCGGACCTGCTGGCGGTGGGGATGAGCGGCTCGGAGGAGGGGCTGTCGCGGACGGGGGTGGTGGAGCAGATGGTGATGAGGGCCAACTGCGACGTGCTGGTGGCCAAGGCTCACCCCTTATGAGGGGGCTCGGCACTCACGGGCGAGCGGACGGAGCGCGGATCGATTAGTAACGGGGAATCTTGGCTCCACCGCTCGCTTCCCCTCCGGCCTCCCTCAAGTCCCGCTTGAAGAACGCGGGCAGTCTCTTCAAACAGCTCCCGGGCACGTTCCGGCTCTTCTGGCAGTCCGGTCCCCGGCTGGCGGTGGTGCTGGGGGCGCTGACCCTGGTGGCGGCGGTGCTGCCCGCGGGCATCGCCTACGTGGGCAAGCTGATCATCGACGGCGTGGTGACGGCGGCCAAGGGCGGGGGAGACCCGGCGCTGCGCACCCGGGTGATGGAGCTGGTGGGGCTGGAGTTCGGGCTGATGCTGGGCTCGGCGCTGGTGGAGCGCAGCCTCTCGCTCACGCGCGAGCTGCTGCGGGCCAACCTGGGCAACCTGCTCAACGAGCGCATCCTCCAGAAGGCGCTGGAGCTGGAGCTGCGGCACTTCGAGGACTCGGAGACCTACGACAAGATGCAGAACGCGCGGCGCGAGGCCAGCAGCCGCCCGCTGTCGCTGGTGATGCAGGTGTTCACCATTGGCCGCAACGTGGTGACGCTGTCCACGTACGCGGTGCTGCTGGTGTCGCTGTCGGCCTGGAGCGTGGCGGTGCTGGTGGTGGCCTCCATTCCGGCGTTCATCGCGGAGGCGCGGCTGGCGGCGGAGGGCTTCCGGCTGTACTCGTGGCGCGCGCCCGAGGGCCGCAAGCTGAACTACCTGGAGTGGATCCTCACCCGGGACAACCACGTGAAGGAGGTGAAGCTGTTCGGGCTGGGGCAGCTGGTGCTGGGGCGCTACCGGACGCTCTTCCAGAAGTTCTTCAACGAGGACCGGGCGCTGGCGGTCAAGCGGATGGGCTGGGGCCTGGGGCTGGGCGTGCTGTCGCTGGGAGCCTTCTATGGCTGCTACGCCTTCGTGGCGAACAAGGCGGCCTCGGCGGCCATCTCGGTGGGCGACATGACGATGTACCTGATGGTGTTCCGGCAGGGGCAGGCGGCGTTCCAGGGCATCCTGTCGAGCCTGGGCTCCATGTACGAGGACGCGCTCTTCATGAGCAACCTGTTCGCGTACCTGGACATCCCCACGGGAGCCGAGCGGCCCCGGCTGATGCCGCCCGCGAAGCCGCCGCATGGGCGCAGCAACTCCATCGAGCTGAGGGAGGTGTCCTTCAGGTACCCGGGCAAGGAGGCGTGGGCGCTGCGGAGCGTGAGCCTGACGTTGAAGCCGGGGGAGAAGCTGGCGCTGGTGGGCGAGAACGGGGCGGGCAAGAGCACGCTGGTGAAGCTGCTGCTGCGGCTGTACGAGCCGACGGAGGGCAGCATCCTCTATGGCGGCGTGGACCTGCGGGACATGGACGTGGAGGATCTGCGCGGCCGCTTCGGAGCGGTGTTCCAGGACTTCGTGCGCTACCAGTTCAGCGTGGCGGAGAACATCGGGCTGGGGCACGTGCCGGCGCTGGAGGATCGCAACCGCATCATCCAAGCGGCGGACCTGGGCGGCGCCAGCCCGGTCATCACGGCGCTGCCGCAGCAGTTCGACACGATGCTGGGCGGGTGGTTCGAGAAGGGGCAGGAGCTGAGCGCGGGCCAGTGGCAGAAGCTGGCGGTGGCCCGGGCGTTCATGCGCGAGGACGCGGAGGTGCTCATCCTGGATGAGCCCACGGCGAGCATCGACGCGGAGGCCGAGCACGCGCTGTTCGAGCGCTTCCAGGCGCTGGCGGCGGACCGGATCGCCATCGTCATCTCGCACCGGTTCTCGACGGTGCGGATGGCGGATCAGATCGCCGTGCTGCACAACGGGCAGGTGGAGGAGCTGGGCAGCCACGACCAGCTGATGGCGAAGGACGGGCGCTACGCGCACCTGTTCCACCTGCAGGCGCGCGGCTACCGGGACTGAAGCGGGGGCCGCGCGCTCAGGGCGCGGCCTTGTTGACGAGCTGCTCGGACACCTCCCACAGCCGGGCGCACGCCATGGGGTTGCGTGCTTGCCTCTTCGGCCTGCGCTCCTTGCGCTTGATGAAGTACTTGCCGGTGACGCCCTCCACCTCGGGGCTCGAGGACAGCCAGATCAGCGTGTCCGCGCCCTGCTCGGAGGTGAGCATGAGAGGGCCGAACAGGGCGATGAGGAAGTTCATGAGGCCGCTCGGGTGCTCCTTGCCGAAGCTGGTGGCCACGATGCCTGGGTGCACGCAGTTGGCGGTGACGCCGGTGCCCTCGAGCCTCCGCGCCAGCTCGAGGGTGAACATGATGTTGGCCAGCTTGGACTGGGTGTAGGCCCACTGGTTGAAGAAGCGCTTCTCCTTCATCAGATCGTCGAAGTCGATGCGGCCCAGCCTGTGGCCCTCGGAGGTGACATTCACCACGCGGGCGGGGGCGCTGCGCTTGAGCAGGTCCATCAAGTCCCGCGTCAGCGTGTAGTAGCCCAGGTGGTTGAGGGCGAAGGTCATCTCATAGCCGTCCTTCGTCACCAGCCGCTTGCCGAAGAAGGCGCCCGCGTTGTTGAGCAGCACGTCCAGCCGCGAGTGGCTCGCCGTGTACTCGCGCGCCACGCGGCGGACGTCGGCCATATAGGACATGTCTCCGAGGAGGCTGGAGATGTTCGGGTTGCCCGTCGTCTGGCGCAGGAGCTCGACGGTGTGAGCCGTCTTCTCCGGGTTGCGGCCGACGATGACCACGTGCGCGCCCTGCCTGGCCAGCTCCCGGGCCGCGATCAGGCCGATGCCGTTGGTCCCACCGGTGATAAGGCACTGCTTTCCATCCATGCGGCTGATGTGACACTCCTTGAACGCAAGGCCCGGCAGCGTACCTCGGCCTGGAGCGCCGGAGGGAACTCCTACGGTGCTGATCCCTCAATCCCCGAAGCAACGGCGGGGCGTCACGGAAGCGGCTTGGCCACGGCCTTGGGCATTGTCTCCAGTGTCTTGAGCCGCGTGCTGGCCAGGGAGTCCACGCTGTTGATGTCCGGCTTGGCGCTCTTCGCCCGCGCGTAGGCGGACCGGGCCTGCTCCAGCAGTCCGTAGCTCTCGGCGATCCGTCCCACCACGTACCAGTCATAGCCCGCCAGCGTGTTCGCTCCCTCCAGGTCCAACGACTTGAGCAGGAACTGGCGCGCCTCCTGGCCCTTGCCCA
>NZ_JBJMQP010000037.1:0-48904 GCF_045802625.1 Hyalangium sp.
GAGGTCGAGCGGGTGGCGGGCCGAGCCGCGGCACTGCAGGACCGGCTCAAGCTGCCGCTGCTGCATGAGAACGCGTTCTATTACGCCCGCTTCCCAGGCTCACATATGGAGGAAGCCGAGTTCATCGCCGAGGTGGTGACGCGCGCCGGAACGTACCTGCAGCTCGATCTCCACAACATCTACGCCAACAGCGTCAACTTCAAAGGCTATGACTGCCAGAAGTACCTTCAGACCCTTCCGCTGGATCGGGTGAGGGCGGTCCACCTCGCGGGCGGCCAGTGGATCGACGGCTGGTATCACGACCTGCACAACAACTCTGTCCCGGAGCCTGTCTGGGAGCTGCTCGCCCAGGTCCTCCGGCACGCACGCAACCTCGAGGTCGTGATCTTGGAAGTGCAGGGCCCCGCGCACACCGCGCGCTCGCGTGCGGTGGACGCGTCCTGGCGCCGGATGATCCGCGACGATCTGCAGCGGGCCCGGTCGCTGTGGACCTCCATCCGAGGAGCCATCTGACATGCCGGCCACGTTCGATTCCAGGCGGGTCTATGACGTCTGGCAGAAGCTGATCAGCGACGAGGAGCTCTACGAGCTGCTGCTGGCCGACCGCCACCGAGAGCTCAAGGCCAGCCGTGGCCTGAGCGAAGAGGAGCTCACCATCCTGGACGAGTTCCGCAAAGAGGCGGGCCTGCGCTGGAATATCGAAAACCTCCGCTTCCGGGCGGCGGACCACGTGATGTCCACGCTGAAGGTGTACCTGCCGCGGACGATCTACCTGCTGACCCAGGGCCAGGAGGATTGGCTCCGTGACATCATCTACGAGTATGTGGCGCTGCACCGTTGGCAGGAGCTGGGCCGCAGCTGTCTCGCCGAGTGCGTGCGCTTCGGGCGCTACGTGCGGGAGCGGATCGCCAAGCGCCGGGTGCTGCCCGACATCGTCGAGCACGTCCTCTCGATGGAGCTTGCCGCCGTGGAGCTGCTGCGCGAGGCGGGCCAGGTGCCTGCCGAGAAGTGGCCACGGGAGCGCCGGGAGCTGGACGACGAGGCGCTCGCCGCCGCTCGTCCCCGCCGAGGCCCCGCGGTGAAAGTCATCGAGCTTCCGGTGGACTTCTCCGATTGGATTCACTCGGTCGACCCGAGCACCGGATCCGTCAAGGAGGGATCCCTCACGCTGCTCATGCTGGTGCCCTCTCCCGAGGAGACCTTCCGGATTCAGCGCATGAGTGAGGGCGCCCGCCTCGTGTTCGAGCGATTCACGGGGGAGCGGACGGCCGCGGAGATTGCCCGGGCCGTGGAGGACGAGCTCGGGCTCGAGCCGGCACAGGTCTACCGGTTGCTGCGACGCTGGCTGTCAGAAGGGGCCCTCCACGCGTAGAGTCCGCGCGTTGACTTCCCGGGGAAGCCCCCCAAGAATAAAAAGTCTTGCTGTCTGGGAGATCCATCATGAAAACCGAAGAGCAGCCGAAGAGTGAGAATGACAAGGCCGTGAAGACTGGCGAGGCAGACACCGCTCCTCAGAAGCCCGCCAAGAAGAAGCTGTCCCTCGAGATCGAGGATCTCTCGGAGACGATGACCCGGCTGGAGCGGAAGATTTCCCCTTGAGCCGTTGGAGCAGGGGATGGGCTTCGTCCTCTTCGTCACTCGCTGGAACGTGGAGGTCACGGTCCACCTCATCGAGGTGACGGCAAAGCTGCCGGGCATCCGGCTCGGGTTGATCACCGGAGAGTCCATCAAGTACCTGCCGGAATCGGCCCGGGACAAGCTGGTCTGCCATGCCGAGGTCAGCGATGTCCTGGACACGGCTCAGCTCCTGACGGCCGCGCGAGCGCTGTCCGCGGAGCATGGACGGATCGAGCGCATCTTCGGCAACTGGGAATACCTCCAGGTGCCGATCGCCGAAGTCCGGGAGACGCTCGGCATCGAGGGCATGGGTGTGGAGGCCGCCCGCAACTTCCGAGACAAGGCGCGGATGAAGGACCGCTGGCGCGCGGCCGGCCTGCCCTGCGCCAGGCACCGGCTGGTGAAGGACGAGGCGGAGGCCCTCCGTTTCGCGCAAGAGGTGGGCTACCCCGTGGTCGTCAAGCCACCGGCCGGTATGGCGGCGCGCTCCACCTTCCGCGCGCAGGAACCAGAGGCGCTGCGAGAGGCCGTCCGGCAGGCGATGACCAGCGCGGGAGGCGCGGCGCTCATCGAGGAGCAGCTCAGTGGGCAGGAGAGCTCCCTCGAGGCGGTCTCACTGGGCGGGAAGGTGCTCTGGCAGTCCTCGAGCCGGTACTTCCTGCACATGCTCAACTTCCTCGAGCGGCCCCAGGAGCCCTACCGGGTGCTGCTCCCCCGGGAGATGCCGGCGCCCGAGCACGACGCCATCTGCCGGCTCGCGCCGAGAGCCCTCCAGGTGCTGGGGATGGAGACCGGCATCTGCCACCTCGAGTGGTTCCTGCGCCCGGATGGCTCGGTGGCCCTCTCCGAGGTGGCGGCGCGTCCGCCGGGCGGGAAGATCTCCACGCTCATCTCCCATGCCCACGACGCGGACTTCCTCCTCGCGTGGGTGCGCCTGCTTCTCTTCGGGGCCTTCGAGTTTCCCGCGCGCCAGTATGCGGCTGGCGTCATCTGCCTTCGCGGCCAGGGCTCGGGACGCGTCCGGGCCGTCACCGGACTGCAGCAGGCGGAGGACGAGCTCGGTGAGCTGATCGTCGAGGCCCAGCTCCCGAAGATCAATCAACCGGCGGCCGAGGGCTACGAGGGGGAGGGCTACATCATCCTCCGCCACCCGGAGACGGCGGTAGTGGAGCAGGGGCTCCGCAGGCTTGGGGACCTCATCCGGGTCGAGATGGCCTGAGACGGTGGGTCACCACAGCGACCAGAGGTCCACGCCGACGAGCCGCCTCAGGGGCAGGTAGGCGAGGTTATAGCCCAGCATCCGGCGCTCGCCATGGATGCGGGCATGGCCGCGCATTCCCTGCCGGCCCTCCGCGAAGGCGAAGGGCTCCGTGAAGGCTGTCAGGCCGCCAGCGGGCGAGGAGGCCGCGGCGAGGGGGAGCCGCTTGAGCTGAGTGTGGAGCTCCCGGTCCGGAACGCCGTCAGCCCGAAGCTCCACGCGGTCTCCCGGACGAACCTCTCGCAGCGGCGAGGTGGCCCCAAGCTGGAGCTCGGCGATCACCTGGTCCAGGTCGTGGATTTCAACCACGAGGTCGCCCTTCTTCACGGCGGCCCCCAGGCGCTCCTCGGGACGCGGCGTCACGACGATCCCCGCGATCGGGCTGGTCAACGTGAGCCGCCCGCGGAGGCTCTCCAACTCGTCCCTGCGCGCCATGAGCGCCTCCAGCGCCGCCCGGGCCTGCGCGATGGCCTCCGGGCGGGCTCCGGCCTCGAGCAACGCCAGCTCCTGACGTGCCGCCTTGGCCTCCTTGCCCGTCCGGGTCGCCGCGCTCGTGCTCCCCTCGGCGCCCGCCGCCGAGAGCACTCCACGCTCCGCCTGCACCACCGAGCGCATGGCCTCCGCCTGCCCCCAAGCCGCCACCGCCGTCGCGCGCTCCAACCGCCGCGCCAGGACGGCCTTCTCGACCGGCCGGGCGCCTGCCTCCAGCAGTGCAAGCTCCGCTCGGGCCTTCTCGAGCTCCGCGGCGTTGACCTCCAGATCCCGGTCGAGTCGCTCATCCCGGAGGCGGGCGATGAGTTGTCCCTTCTCGACCCGGTCGCCCTCCCGGACGGCCATCTCCGCGATCAGCCCATCCGTCTCGGCCCGGAGGTAGATCCGCTGCCGGGGCGCGAGGACGAATGGCACATCCACCATGACCGGCCATGGCACCACGAGCGTGCAGCCCGTCAGGACCACGGCGCCCGCCCCCATGGCCATGAGCCGTGAGCGAGACAGCGCGCGCCAGTTCCTCGCCACGAACACCGCCGCGCGCCAGATCCGGTGGCCGATCGTCCTCCACGTGAGGACTCCGACGGCCATGACGCCCAGGACCAGCCCGAGGCCCCGGAGCCGCTCGATGAGCGGAGTGAAGACAAGGTACGTGTAGATGAATACGACCCAGCTGACGGTGAACGCTGCGCTGAGCGGAGCGTAGAGGAGGAACGCCCTCCGCTCCCGAGGTTGCACCGCGAGGGTCGGTGCCGGCATGCCCAGCAGCCGGTGCCGCAGGTGCACCCCGACGTACTCGAAGGACCGCTCCCGGAGGTTGGGGATCTCCAACGCGTCGGCCAGCGCGTAGTAGCCGTCGTACTTGACGAAGGGAATCACGTTCACGGCCACCGCGAGGCCGGTGTTGATGCCGAAGGCCAGCAGGAGCGCGGGGTAGATGGCCACGCTCTTGGGCACCACGGCCAGCAGCGCCACCAGCGTCGACGACACCATCACGGAGCCCACGGTCCCGGCCATCTGGACCAGGAGCTTGTGGCGCTTCTTCTCGAAGAGATAGCTGCTGCTGGTATCGCAGTAGGGGAGGGGCTGGATGTGGAATTGGAGGAAGATGCCAATCTCATGCACCGGCCCGCCGTAGTATTTGCAGGCCAACCCGTGGCTCATCTCGTGGATGAAGTCGGCGCCGAGGCTCAGGATGATGGCGAGCACGATGTCCCAGGGACCGATCGAGACATCCTCGAAGGAGAGGTCCACGTAGGTGTGCACGGCCCACGCGGCGAAGGCCGCCATCGACAGCACCCCCGCCCAGCTGAACAGGAAGGGGCCGATGGTCCGCGCCAGGAACCCGAGCAGGCGATCCGGGTCGATCAAGGGAATGGTGGGGTAGTCCGTGTTGCGGACGGCTGTGGCCCGGATATACGCCTGCTCGATGACGCGCAGCAGCTCCTGACAGCGCGCGTCGTCGGGATGGACCTCGCGGAACGAGCTCAACCATTCCACCGCGGAGGAGAAGTCCCCCGCTTCGAGGCAGGCCAGCCCCTCGCGCAGGAGGGTGAGATCCGAGTGCGCCATCAGCTCCAAAGGAGGCCGGGACGTGTCACCGCCAACCCCATATCCATGCCGCCGCAGCGCTCGGGCGATCCTCGCGTGGACCGATCCCCTCGGGATTTCGTACGCGGTGATATCCAGCAGCAGCTCCTTGCGGGCGTGCTCGATGAACCGCTCCAGGGACCGCAGCGGGATGTGCACCTCGAACGACTCGCCGAGCTCTTCGCACAGGGCCTCCAGGCTCTTCTTGCCGTCGAGGGCGCGCAGCATGGCCGCCTGGAGCGGGTTGTAGCGGAAGTACCCGCCGCGCACCGGGTCTCGGACAAGCACCACCTCCTCGCCGCCCAGCGTCACCTCGTTGTACTCGAGGTCGGTCCTGCTCCTGATCGGGCGGGCAGACGGACTCATAGGAGGAAGCGGACGCGAATCCATCGCACGAGGCGACGGCTCATCAGGCTCAGGATGGACTGGCGGTCCGCGTGGATTTCTCCGTAGCCGGTCATGTTCTGCTTGAGGAGCTGGCGGGGATCCTCCAGCTCGGTGACCACCCGCACGCACTCCAGCCCGTTGTGCTGCTCCACCGTGGCGCCCATGAACAGCACCTTCCCCTCGAAGGCCTCTGTCGGGTGGCTGGTCACCTTGACAGTCACGGGCAGCCCTGGCCGCAGGGCGTCCAGCTCCCGCTCGGGAACGAAGATCTCCGCCCGCATGGCTCCGGTGCTCGCGATCTCACAGACCTGGTCGCCCGCGGCCACGCGCTCGTGCAGGCGCTCCTTGAACTTCGGCGTCACCACCACCCCGTCGATGGGAGCCCGGAGGATCACCATGTCCGCCAGGCGCTGCTCGACGAAGGCGAGCTCCGCCTGCGCGCGCCGGAGCTCGGCCTCCTCGGCGGCAATCTCCTCCGGCCGTGTGCCGGCCAGCAGCTGCGCGAGCAGGGCCTGGGCCTCGGCGAGCTCGCTCTCGGCCACCCGCACGTTTCGCTCGGCCTCGTCCACCGACTGCTGGGACACGAAGCCGTTGCGCAGCAGTCCCTGCTGCCGCAGCAGCTCGCTCCGGGCGAAGGCGGCGCTGCTCTCCCGCGCGGCGATCACCGCCCGCTGCCGGGCGATCTCCTCCGGCCGCACACCGTTCCGCAGGCGCAGCAGGTTGGCGCGGATGCGCTCGACCTGGGCCTCGGCCTCACGCTTCTCGGCGGAGAGCTGCCGGTCATCGAGGCGGGCCAGGAGCTGGCCCTCGCGGACCACCGCCCCCTCATCCACGGCAATCTCGGAGAGCACGCCCTCCATCGCCGCCCGCACGTGGCGGCGCTGCGCGGGGAGGATCACACACTCGGCGGTCACCTCCAGCCGGTAGGGGATGACGGCGAGCGCGGCCAGTGCGAGCACCAGCGCCAGCGCGCCCTGGATCGCTCGGCGCTCGAGTGGCCCCATCCGCCTGGCTTGCCGCCACAGGCTCTCGCGCTCTTCCTTCGTGGACGCAGGCTCGGGCACGCTCGAAGGCTTGGGTGACACCGGCCCTTCCCTGGAAGGCTCTGGTCCGGAGCCGTTCACGAGAGCATGGGTCCCAGGTAGAGCTCGTCCACGTTGAACCGCGCGCCCGAGGGATCTCCCATCACGCGCCGGTAGTCCAGGACGCGCTCCGGGATACAGGTGGGCGGCGACTGGATCTGGTTCATCACCCCGCTCACGAAGGCGCGTACCACCTTGACCTCCGGAATCTCCGGACGGGAGAAGTCATACAGGCACACGTCCGCCCGGGGAATGCAGCGGGAGATCCGCTCGACGCACAGGCGGATTGCGCTGGGGATGTCCCGCACCTGGGGCGCCTTGGCCTGCAGCTCGGCGAAGCTCTTGGTTCCGCTGACGCGCCGGAACTGCTGGTGCAGCTCGGGGTTCCTCTCGAAGATGCTCACCTCGGAGTTGGCCTGGTGCGCGGACTGCGTCATGACCAGGATCGAGGCCAGGAACTGATACGCCTCGGTCAGCGCGCGCCGCAGGGCGATCACCGGATCCAGGTGGCTGCCCTGGCCTGGGCTCAGATAGGCCGTGTAGTCCCGCCGGGAGCGCAGGAGGACCTGCAGGCTCGGGATTTCGAGGTCATTCGTCAGCTCACGGATGAGGACCTCGAAGCCAGCGGCCTGGAAGCGTTCGATGAGCGCAACGGACTGCGGATCCGGCAGGGTCGCCGGATCAATGCTGGGCATCGCCAGCCCGGTGCGCATGGACGAAAACCACGCATCATGCTCGATGACCTCGAGGAGCCCCTGCAACAGCGCGTCCTCGAGGGTGCACCCGGCCGACACGCCCGACGAGCCGGGCATGGGCATGGCCATGCGGTGGCCTCGGAAGGAGACATCCGACCAGACGAAGAGCGCCGGGGCGGGCAGGAGGATCGGACGCTCACGCCGGAGGCAGTAGCCCCAGACCCAGTCCATCGGCTCGCGCTCGTTGAAGGGGCGCCGCCCGGGAACGTCATACGGCTCGAGCAGTCCCTGGACGTAGAAAGGCATGTCGATGGCCTGCTCCCGGACCTCGGCGTAGGGCGCTCGGAGGACACGCACGCCGCCGTGGTAGCGGGACAAGTGGCGCTCGAGCCACTCGAACGCTCCGGAGCACCAGGCCTGGTCCGCGCTCATTCCCTTGCCGAAGTTGTTCTCGGGGAGCTCGGAGGGCAGGACCAGCGGAGCGCCCGGCTCGAGCCGCTGCTCCGCGCGAGCATGGAAGAAGGGAACCTCTTCCAGCGGCTGGTGGTACGGGGCGGTGAGCCGGCCGCCACTCATGTGGAGTGTGACGTTCAGCTTCTCCAGGGCCGCCAGCGCACGCTCGCGCGCCTCGGAGGAGCTGACCGACCGGAGCCCGCCGGTGCGGTCGCGGATGGGACGCGCTGAGGACCAGTCCACACGAGGGGGAGGCGGCATCTGCTCCAACCGCGTCGCTGGCGGCGCCAGCGTCAGCCCGTGGCATAGCCCGCACTCGGTGCTGGGCTCCGCCTGCAGGAACGCCTTGCCCCCGGCGCCGTCCACGCGGAGCACCCGCCCGATGAGCGAGGGATACGCCGAGCCCGTCACCAGCCGCTCGAGCTCGAGCACCGCCTCCCTCCCTCCGAGCTCGCGCACGTGCGCGGGCAAGGGCCTCGACGGGTGGCCCAGTTGGAGGGAGGGCAACACGTCCCTCAGGTTGTAGCCCTGATCCCCCTGCGCGAAGGCCGTCCAGCAGGCGCACTCGAAGCAGGCGGTCTTCCAGGGGATGACGGTGGGCCCGACCGAGAGCTCCTCCCCCCAGCGCACCATGGGGAGCAGGGGCGTACGGCTCTTCAGGGCGGCCGCGTTGACCTGGAGCAGCACCCGGCCCGGCACGCCGTCCAGGCAGAAGACCACCGCCGCGGCCTGGGAGAATCGGCTGGCGAGCGTCTCTTCCCAGGCCCTGTCCGGCACCCCTTCCACGGCGAGCCCGAGCTCACGCAGGCCGCGGAGCACCGGCTCCGCCATCGGCCCGGTGCCCAGCACCAGCACCGGCCGCTCCGGGCGGGCTTGCGCGCGAGCTGAGGCGCTGCGCTGCAAGAGCGTTCCCTCCAGCGCATCGAGCAGGTGCTGGATGCTCTCCACGTCGTAGTCGGACGAGAGCGCCTCGCAGATCTCCCCAGCCGTCCGGCGCCCATCCACCAACGACAGCAGCCGGTCGAGGTCGGCGGGAGCTACGCCCCCCAGCGAGCGCAGCAGGCGCCACCCGCGTACGAGACAAAGCCTCCCCCGCGCATCAGGTACTACCTGCACAGTGGGATCCACCACCGGGATGCTCGCCGAGTCCATGCGTGCCCTCTCTCCGAAGCGCGGAGGCGCGAGAGGATAGAGGTTCGCGCCGGGCGTTTCACGGCGCTCCGCGTCACCTCACTCCATGGGTATGCCCCGGTCTCGGTATGGTATGGAGCCACGATGAGCGACTCCGTCGTCCTCGACCCCGCCGTCGAGCTGTTCGAGACTGGACCGTCGGGCTGGGCGCTGTGCCACAACGCTCTGTGTACCGGCCTCATCGTCCCTCCGGGAGAGGGGTTGCTGGACCTGCTGCGCGAGCTGGCTCAGCCGCGGACCATGAGCGCGCTGGTCGATGAGTATGGGGATCGGGATCTGGTCGAAGCCATCGTCGGGGGGCTGCTCGAGCGAGGCTTTGCGCATCGCGCCGGCGAAGACCTGCGGGGCTCCCGCGAGCGAGTGCGCTCCCAGGCAGGCTTGCGGGACACCCTCCCGGTCGATCTCGACACGCCCGGTGCGCTTGAGAACGCACTGGGAGTGGCTGCCCGCAGCGAGCCGCCCCCCGCCCTCGAGCTCACGTGCGCCCGTCTGGCCGACCATGCCGAGGCGCTGTCGCATCTTGCCGAGCTGCGCGGCAGCGGCCGGCTGCGGCTTCATGGAGTCACGGTTTTGACCTCGAACCTCGAGGTCCCCGTCGGCCTTCTGTCCCAGCTCCTCCGTCTCGGTGCGGCGATCGAGCTCCTCGGGTTGCCCTGGCCGCATCCCGCGACGACGCCCGAGGGAGTGTTGGCCGCGGTGGCAGCCCGCCTGGAGGTCGGTGTCCGCCTGCGCGTGGACGCCGCCGCGCTCACGCCCGCCGCGGTGGACGCGTGCGCGGAGTGGATGGAGCGTGAGCGCATCAGCTTCGTCTCGCTGGCGCCGGACGGACAGATACCTCCGGAGCTTCTGGCCGGGAGCGCTGAACGACTCGAGGAGCGTGTCTGTAATGTCCGCTTGGTGGATCTGCCCGCGGATCCCATCATCGTGGGCTTCGCGCGTGCGCCCGCCAGCGGCGCCGGCTCCAGCTTCCTGCGCGCCCACATGGCGCCCCATCTCAAGCGTCGCATCAAGTACCTCCTGGCACTGGAAGGCCGCATGACCTGGGCCCAGCATCCGGCCGCGGAGGATGCCTGGCTTCGCCCCGAGGATGACTTCCTCGCGAGCCACCCCGAGCTGCTGCGGCTCGGTCCCGGCAAGGTGGTGGCGGAGCTCTGCGCGGGGCTCGGCCGCATGGGGAGGCGGCTGGCCCGTCATGTCGCGCCTGGAGGGACGATCCTCGGTTTTGAGAAAGAGGAGTTCTACATGGATCGTGGCCGCCGGTTCGCCGCCGAGGGCGCGTACAGCGGCGTCCAGCTCCGAAGAGGCCTTGCCCAGCGCACGCCGCTTCCGGACGCCTCGGTGGATGCCGCGTTCATGGAGTGGCCCGGGGGCGTCCTGCGTGCCGGGCTGACGGGGAGGGCCGTGGCCGAGATGACGCGCGTGCTCCGACCCGGCGGTCGCCTGGTGGTCTCGGCCAGACTGTGCCAGGTGGATCTCTACGGCTTGGGGAATCCCCCTGAGACACGAGACGTCGACAGCTATCGCAAGCTGGAGAGCGCGTTGGAGGGCACCCCGCTAAGGAGGGTGCTCCTGAAGGTGTGGAACTTCAAACAGCAGATGGATGGACAGCCGCGCCTGTGGTTCGTCGAGCGCTTCGTGCCCCGCCTCGTCGAGCCCCTCGCCGGGCAGCACTATCCAGAATTCGATCCGAGCGTCGACCTGAATGCAACGCTCGTCGCGGAGAAGCCCTGAACTGCTGTTCCCACCGCTTCAGGTGTCCGTGAACTCCCGTGATTGACGGGCTTGTCATGGCGCCCCTGTAATCTCGGGTGGTGCTCCCGACGCGCGGGAGCCATGGCCAGGAGGCTTCATATGCCACGCTGGGCGGTTCTGCTGCTGTTCTCGTTCCTCGCGGGGTGCACCCCAACGAAGGTCGTCCGCCTGGACACAGGCCGGGGCGAGCCCAGCATCCACGTCCCGCGCCGCGACGTGGAGCCGGTGGCAGTGAGCGAAAAGGAGTTCAAGGAGGCCGTAGCGCAACACGCCCCCTCCGTGCCAGCCGTGGAGCGTCCCCTGGAGTACGCCGGGCGGCTGTTCGGAGTGCCCGAGCGAAGCGGCTGGTATCGGTACGAGGGCAAGAGCCAGCGGCTCATGGCCTCGGAGCCGGGCAGCCACCAGAACCTGCGCCTGCTGCCCGAGGACGAGGAACTCAAGCGCCGCTACCTGCTGTGGTGCGAGCAAAGGTGGGGAGGCGGGGATTGCCTGCGCCTGCTGGTGGACAAGCCCTTTCTGGATGGGGATGCCAAGTACGCCCTGGCCATGGCGATTGCCCAGAGCAAGGTGCTGGGGGCCATGAAGGAAGAACTCGCCCGGCAGGTGAGCCCCCAGGCGGTGATGGCCACGGTCGTCGGTGGCCTGACCATGTACGCGATCTTGCTCGCGCTGCCCGAGCCGGTGAGCAAGGGCGTGGCCGCGCTGCTGACGGCGGGGGCCATGGCGTACCTGGGCTGGGACACGGTGTGGCGCCTCATTGATGGGTGGCTGGTGCTGATGAAGGAAGTGGATCAAGCCACCACCTTCGAGGCCATCTCCGCGTCCGGAGAGAAGTTCGGGGACACGATGGGGGAGAAGGCGGCCCGAGCGTTCGTCATGCTGGCCACCGTGGCGATGGGGAACACGGCGGCGGGGATGGCGGCGACCCTGCCGAAGCTGCCTGGGGCCGGGCAGGCGGCGGTGGTGGCCGAGACGCAGTTGAACATCCGCTTCACGGCCCCAGCGCTGACTCAGGTGGAGTCGGTCGCCATCAGTGCCGAGGGCGTCACCATTGCGCTGGCCCCCCATGCAGTCGCCATGACAGCGGGGGGGGCTGATGGTGCGACCAAGGCTGACTTCAGGGCCTTCAAATCCATGAGGGACTTCAAGAACGCGATGGGCTCTGCGGGCGAGGGCAAGAACTGGCACCATATCGTCGAGCAGACACCGGGTAACGTCGAGCGCTTCGGCCCCGAGGCCCTGCACAACACTGAAAATGTGATTGCGATTGATTCCAACGTACACAGGGAAATCAGTGCATTCTACTCGTCCAAGCAGGAACTCACGGACGGCATGGTTGTCCGCGAATGGCTGAGAGGGAAGAGCTACGAGGAGCAGCGGGCCTTCGGACTGATGATCTTGAGGCGGTTTGGGGTCATCCCATGAAAGAAGCTGCGCTGAAGGCACTGGAGATGGATAAGCTCATTGAGAGGTACAGAATCTCTTCAGCAAAGCACGGCCGCGCCATTTCAGAGGGTAAGCCTGGAGCCGCCAATAGAGAGTTCGACACCCTCGTGTCGCTCCGAAAAGAATTGCGTTCACGAGGTGAGGAAGGATGGCAGCGTCTGCGCGGCTTGCTTGGCGACCCTGAGCCGGGAACCCGATACTGGGCTGCCACTTTTCTGCTAGAGTTCGCGCCCCATGAAGCCGAGCGCGCGCTAGATGAGCTTGCAAGTATTCCCAAGAGCCTTGTGGGGTTTAGCGCAGAAATGGTTCTCAGAAAGTGGAAGGACGGAACCTTCAAGCCTGCGTGATCACCTCGTGTGTGGAGAGGCTGACGCCACTGCACTGTGTCCTCCATGCGGTGCGCGCATGGAGGGTATGGCGCCCATATGGAGCAGGTGCTTACCGCCGCTGAGAAAGGCTATTCGGGTTGCTCTACAACTCCGCGCCGCAAGTGGATCGCAATAATTCGTCTTGGCGGCGCGCCCTGAGGCATCCCCTCATTTTGCAAGCAGGCAAGCAAGCGTTGACTGGGCTGTCTGATGCAATAAGTAGGGTGCAGCGGCCACTACTTGGCCGGTGAGGTCATCGGCCATCAACGAGGAGCAGGTCCATACCTTCCTGGAGGGGTTGTTCGGGCAGGATCTCCACGCCAAGCGAGTGCTGTCGCTGTCGCTGGCGACGCTGGGCGTCATCCACGCGGCCAGTCTGTCGGTGTACGCCATCGGGCAGTGAGTATGTAGCCCCGCAAGCGAGCGGATGCGATGGTGGGTACCGACTTTACTCCCCCCAGGGCCGTCGGTGCTCAACATGAAGTCCACGTAGTCACCTCCGCCAGGGCCGTCCTCCGAGACATGAGCGGCAACCTTCCACGGGGGCGTACTGGCAGGACGGTGGAGGATGGGCAAACTACGCCCGAAGAGACCGGGGACCGGGCTGAGGGCCCGAGAAGCCTTCTGCGTCGAGGATGGGGCGGACGTCATCGTAGAAGGACATCTGTATGCTCCTCTGTTGTACGCAATCTGTACGTAACCGACTGAACGCCTGCGCATCCGTCCGAACGCTGCGACCCTCGCCCGGTACCAGCCGCAACCGCCCGATTTCAGAGGGGAATAAGTGGCGGTAGGGCATGAGAATCGAACTCACCAGGGACCGCTCTCACGGCCCCTCACCGGTTTTGAAGACCGGGCCGGCCACCAGATCCGGAGGCCCTACCACTCGCGATTAGTGCCGCCCCTTCGGCATCGCGTCAATCTCGCTCGACACGCTCAGTCCAGCCCGCGCTCCCACAGGTCATCCTCGTCGAGCCCTACCAGGTGCCCCACCTCGTGCATCACGGTGATCCCGATCTGCTCGATGAGCTCCTCCCGCGTCTTCGCGAAGCGCTCCAGGTTCTTCTGGTACAGCACGATCGCCGCGGGGAAGTGATCGTACGCGCTCGTCACGCTCCGCTCGCCCACCGGCGTGCCTCGGAACACCCCCAGGATGCACGGCGACAGGGGAGGGGACTGGCCCGTCAAATCCTCGTCCGACGGAATGTCCTCCACCGAGATCGTCGCGTTGTCCAGGTAGCCCTTCACCCGCTCGGGCAGCGCCTTCACCGCCGCCTCCAACGCCCGATCGAACTCCTCCTCGGACAGCTCCACCGGCGGCGGGAACTCCTCCGGCATCAGCGCCTGCGCCTTCGCGAACCGCCTCTTCGCCTCCTTCACCTCCCCGCGCCGCTCCGCCATCAACCCCAGGTAGTGGTACGCCCAGGCCTCGTCCGGCGCGTCCTTCAACACCCGCTCGAACGCCCCCTGCGCCTCCGCGAAACGGCACAGCTCGAACAGCGCGATTCCTCGCTCCACCGACGCGTCCACCGAGCGCGGCATCAGCTCCAGCGCGGCGTCCAGGTGGGCCAGCGCTTGCTCGCACTCGCCCACCTGATTCAGCCCCATGCCTTCCAGGAAGAGGAACTCGAACACCAGCTCCACCTCGTCCGCGTGTTCCGCCAGCTTCCGGCCCCGGCCACACAAGGCGAGCCCCTCTTCCAACGCTTCGCGGTCTTCGCCTACCCGACAGATGAGGAAATCCGCCGCGCCCAGCAGGAGCTCCAGATCCTCCGGGCCCGCCTTCAACGCCTGGTGATAGGCCTGGGCTGCTTCTTCCAGCCTCTCCAACTCCGCCAGCGCCGCGGCGCGGTAGTGCAGGACCCAGGGATGCCTTGGCGCCTCCGTCAGCAGCGCGTCCGCCTGCGCCAGCACCGCCTCGAAGTCTTCCTCCTCGAAGGCCCGCGCCGCTCCCTCCAGCCGCTCCTCCACGTCCCCCAGCCCCGCGCGCTTCGCCGTCCGCTTCCCCATGAGGGCCTCATATCCAAGCCCCACTGTGCGTTGTCAACGCGGAGGGTGGTGGTTACCTTCGGTGCCTCCCGTGAACCTCCTCGTCGTCGATGATGACCTGAGCCTGTGCGCCAGCCTCTCCTACTTCCTGGAGAGGCATGGATACACGGTCTACTCGGCCGCGGATGCCCTGCAGGCCCTGGATGTTCTCGAGCGCGAGCCCATCGGCCTCATCATCACCGACTACCTCATGCCCCACGTGGACGGCATCCGCTTCACCGAGATGCTCAAGGCCGACCCTCGCTTCCAGTCCATCCCTGTGCTGCTCGTCACCGCCTCCGTGGATGACTCCATCTCGGACAAGGGGCTGCGCAAGGGCGTGGCGATGACCCTCCAGAAGCCGGTGGATGTGGGCCAGCTGCTCAACCTCGTGCGCTTCGCCGAGTAGTCCCGCCAACCCTCCAGCCGTCCTTCCGTCCACACCCGTCACCTTCCGTGTTGACAACCCCGGCCCGACCCTTATTTTGGCGCTCGCCAGGGCCGAGTGCTAACGGCCAAGATTTCCCATTCCCTAGTAGTTCCAGGAGGTTACGATGGCAGCGAAGGAGATTTTCTTCCACCAGGCCGCCCGTGAGGCCATTCTGCGCGGCGTACGGATCCTGTCCGACGCGGTGGCCGTCACGCTGGGCCCCAAGGGCCGCAACGTGGTCATCGAGAAGAGCTTTGGCTCTCCGACGGTCACCAAGGACGGCGTCACCGTCGCCAAGGAGATCGATCTCGAGAACAAGTTCGAGAACATGGGCGCGCAGATGGTGAAGGAGGTGGCCAGCAAGACCTCCGACAAGGCCGGTGACGGCACCACCACCGCCACGGTGCTCGCCCGGGCCATCTATGAGGAGGGCCTCAAGCTGGTGGCCGCCGGCCACAGCCCCATGGATCTCAAGCGCGGCATCGACAAGGCCGTGGAGACGGTGGTGGCGGAGCTGAAGAAGCTCTCCAAGCCCACCGCGGACAAGAAGGCCATTGCCCAGGTGGGCACCATCTCCGCCAATGGGGACGAGAACATTGGCACCATCATCGCGGACGCGATGGAGAAGGTGGGCAAGGAGGGCGTCATCACCGTCGAGGAGGCCAAGGGCCTGGAGACCACCCTCGACGTGGTGGAGGGCATGCAGTTCGACCGCGGCTACGTCTCGCCCTACTTCGTGACGAACCGCGAGCGCATGGAAGTGGTGATGGATGATGCCTACATCCTCATCAGCGAGAAGAAGGTCTCGTCGATGCAGGACATGATCCCCATCCTCGAGCAGGTGGCGCGCTCGGGCAAGCCGCTGCTCATCATCGCCGACGAGATCGAGGGCGAGGCGCTGGCCACCCTGGTGGTGAACAAGATCCGCGGCGTGCTGAACGTGGCCGCGGTGAAGGCGCCGGGCTTCGGTGATCGCCGCAAGGAGATGCTCAAGGACATCGCCACCCTCACCGGCGGCATGGTGGTCAGCGAGGAGCTGGGCCACAAGTACGAGACCCTCACGCTCAATGATCTCGGCCGCGCCAAGCGCCTCACGGTGGACAAGGACAACACCACGATCGTCGACGGCGCGGGCAAGAAGGCGGACATCGAGGCTCGCATCAAGCTCATCCGCTCGCAGATCGACACCGTCACCAGCGACTACGATCGCGAGAAGCTCCAGGAGCGCCTGGCCAAGCTCGTGGGCGGCGTGGCCGTCATCAACGTGGGCGCGGCCACCGAGACCGAGATGAAGGAGAAGAAGGCTCGTGTGGAGGACGCGCTGCACGCCACCCGCGCGGCCGTCGAGGAGGGCATCGTCCCCGGCGGCGGCGTGGCCTACCTGCGCACCCTGAAGGCGCTGGAGGGGCTGAAGCTGGGCGGTGAGCTGGACTTCGGCGTGGAGATCATCAAGAAGGCCCTCACCCAGCCGCTGTGGAAGATCGCCAGCAACGCGGGCCTCGAGGGCGCCGTGGTCATCAACAAGGTCAAGGAGGGCACCGGCGCGTTCGGCTTCAACGCTCGCACCGAGGTCTACGAGGACCTGGAGAAGGCCGGCGTGATCGATCCGACCAAGGTGGAGCGCACCGCGCTGCAGAACGCGGCCTCGGTCGCCTCGCTGCTGCTGACCACCGAGGCCATGGTGGCCGAGCGCCCGAAGAAGAAGGGCAAGAGCGCTGGCGCTGGCGCTGGCGGCGGCATGCCGGACTACGGCGGCGACGACATGGACTACTGAGCCGCGCGTCAGCGGTTCGTGGACGGTCTCGGGTGAGGCCGTCCACGGCGAGCCCCGGGTCGCCTCGCGAGAGGCCCCGGGGTTTTTGCTTTTCAGGTGGTGCTGAGCTTCAGCGCGCGGGACAGCTCCCGGCTGAGCGCGGCCGCGTCGAAGAAGAGCCGCGGCAGGCAGGCAATGGCACCGGCCCGGAGCGAGTCCAGCGTCGTCTCCATGGTGAGGTGCTCCACCAGGACGATGAAGGGCGCGCCCTGGGCGAGCGCCTTGCCCAGCTCCAGCGCCTTGCGGCCATAGGCGGGCGTGAAGTCCCAGCTCACGAGCACCGCCATGGGCGGCTCCATGGCCACCACCTCGGTGTTGCTGATGAGGCGCGCCTCCAGCCCCAGCCGCCCGAGCGCCTCGGCGATGATGCGCGAGGAGGTGGAGTTGTCGTCCAGCACGTCCACGCGCTTGCCGGCGGCGGGCCGGGGCTGCGCGGGCGGCGCCGCGAGCGCGGAGCGGATGAGGGCGCGCACCTGGCGGATGTCGTCGAAGGGCTTGAGCAGGTAGTCCATCACCCCCAACTCCAGCGCCTCCTGCGTGGTGCCGAGCGAGGGGTAGCCCGTCATCAGCAGGACGCGGGCTTGCGGGTTCATCGCCCGCGCCTGCTGCGCCAGCGCCAGGCCCGAGATGCCCGGCAGGTTCTTGTCGGTGATGATGAGATCCACCGGCTCGTTGCGCAGCAACTCGAGGGCCTCCTCGGCCGTGCCCGCCTCGAGGATCTCGCACTCCTTGCCCATCAGGTCCCGGAAGACCATGCGGATGATGCTCTCGTCATCGACGATCAGCACCCGCTTGCCCTGGGCGGGCGCCTCCACGACGGTGGCGGGGAACGCCACGCGGAAGACGGTGGAGGGCGGCGGCTGGTCCGGCATCGAGTCGTTGGGCGCGAGGCTGAGCTCCGCGTGGTGCTCGTGGGCAATGCGCCGGCACACCGCCAGCCCCAGGCCCGTGCCGCGCTTGCTGCTGGAGACGTAGGGCTCGAAGATCTTCTCCCGCATCTCCCGCGGGATGCCCGGGCCCCAGTCCGCTACGTACATCACCGGCGCCGTGCCCTCGGTGGTGAGCCGCACCTTGATACGCCCGCGGCCGGCCATGGCATCGCGTGCGTTGTTGAGCAGGTTGAGGGTGAGCTGCTCCAGCAGCCGCGAGTTGCCCTGCACGGTGATGTGCTCCGGGGCCTCCACCTCCAGGGCGATATGGGAGGAGTCCGGGTTCAGGGCGAAGAGCTTGGCCGCGGCCCACACGGCGGTGGCCAGCGGCAGGGGCTGCTGGGGCGCGGCCCGGTCGCTGGAGAGGCGGACGAAGTCGGAGATGATCTGCTCCATCCGCTCCACCTGGGCCAGCAGCAGCTTGAGCGGGCCCACGGGCCCGGTCTCCTCGGAGAGCAGCTGGGCGTAGGCCTTCACTCCGAGCAGGGGCTGGCGCAGCTCGTGGAGCACCTCGGCGGCGAGCTGGGTGGGGCCTGCGCTGGTGCGCTGCAACGCCGCGGCGGCGGCCTTCGCCGCTGCCAGGTCACCGACCTCCAGAGCCTGCAGGAGATGAGCGAGCGGGGCGGGAGTCTCCATGCCCGTGCAGCATGGCGGACCCTGTGTCCTTGCGCAACGCACCTTCGCGGAATCCGTTGACCGGAGCCCCGCCCCTGCGGATGCTTCCGCCCCCCGCCCCAGAACCCGGGCCGGGCCGCCGGAGGCTGACATGCCGCAGACCAACCCGTTCCACTCGGTGGTGCCCCCCCGCAAGCTCACCGATTCCGAACTGGCTCGCTCCATCCGCCTGAACATCGAGGCGGAGCTGGACGCCATCAACCTCTATGCCGCGCACATCGAGGCGACGGACAACGAAGAGGCCAAGGCCGTCCTCCGGCACGTGATGGACGAGGAGCGTGAGCACGCCGCGCTCTTCTGGCAGCTCATCGCCCGGCTGGATCCGGCGCAGGCCCACCATGACAGTGAGGCCTCGCGGAAGTACCAGCTCATCGTCACCGGCGCCCCGCACGAGGCCGTGGAGGCCGTGGGCGAGGGCGCAGGGAAGGGTGGGGGCCAGGCGGTGGAGCCCGTGCTCCCCAAGCAGCTCACCGTGGGCAACCTGCGGCGCTGAGGCCGGGAGAGGCTAGCCCGCCACCTTGCGCTCGGCGGGCGTGGCCTCCAGATCCAGGGCCGCCATGTAGATGACGTTCCGGGTGCCGCGCTTGCCGCGGTACATGGCGCGATCGGCCATGTCGAGCAGTGCGCCCTTGTCCCGGGCGTGCTCGGGGAAGCTGGCCACGCCCACGCACGTGGTCAGCGTGATGGAGATGCCCTCGCGCGGCACGAAGTGGTGGTTCTCCATGGTGCGGCGGATCCTCTCGGCCACCTTGAGCGCGCCGCCCGAGTCCGTGCCGCGCAGGAGCACCACGTACTCGTCTCCGCCGTAGCGCACGACGACGTCGCGCTCGCGCACGCAGCCCTTGAGCACCCGCCCCACCTCGACCAGCAGCCGCGAGCCCACCAGGTGGCCGTGGGTGTCGTTCACGGACTTGAAGTGATCCAGGTCCATGAACAGCAGGCTGAAGGTGCCCTCGGTCTGCTGAGCGTTCTTCACCTCGCGATCGAGCACGAGGTGCAGGTAGCGCATGTTGTAGAGGTGGGTGAGATCGTCCATGTAGGCCAGATCTTCCACCTCGGCGAAGCGCCCCAGGTTGCGCAGCGCCATGGCGTAGTGGCGCGAGAGGTATCCGGCCACCTCGCTCACGTTCTCCGGCGGCGGGCTGGAGAAGAAGAGGACGATCTGCCCGAGCGTCAAGTCTCCATCGGTGGCCGGGAAGGTGAGCACGTGCGCGGGGGCCCCCGGCAGTGCCTCCAGGACGCGAGGCGTGCGGGCGCCCTGCAGCTCCGCGGCGAGCACAGGCTCGAGCTCGGCCACCTGCTCCGGCTCCAGTCCGCTCAAGCCGTGGAGCCGCAACGGGCCTCCATCGCGCAGCAGCAGCAGCACGCCGTTGGCCATCGTCTGCGCCTCGATCGCGCTGGAGACGGCGATGGCCAGCCGCTCGCGATCCAGGGTGGTGGCGATGCGCTGCCCCATCTCCAGCAGGGAGACGTACTGGCGCAGCGAGGCGTTCTCCCGCAGCAGATCCCGCGTGGTGAGGGCGCGGCGCACCGCGTGCTGGAGCGCCTCGGGCGCCACGGGCTTGACCAGGTACTCGGCCGCGCCGCTCTTGATGGCGCGCACGGCGGGATCCACCTTGTCCAGGCCGGTGATCACCACCACCTCGATGCCCGGGTAGCGCTCCTTGGTATAGCCGAGCACCTCCATCCCATCGGCACCCGGGAGGATCAGATCCGTCACCACGGCGTCATACGGCGCGGACTCGAGGGCCTGGCGGACCTCGTCGAAGTTCCCCACCGCGGTGACGGAGTGTCCGGACGCACGGAGGTAGTCCCCATACAGGGTCCGAGCCATCTTTTCGTCATCCACGAGGAGGATGCGCGCCATCATCTCTCGCTTACCATCATTGGCTGGGACGCTGCTAGCCTCCGGCCGTGGCTCCTTTCGAAAGCGGACGCCGGCTGTGCCTGCTCGTGGAGGCGGGCGAGACGCGCTACGCCATTGAGGCAACCTCCGTCATGGAGGTGGCCCTTCCGGGCAGTGACGGCACCAGCCTGCGAGGCATGCTCGAGGTGAAGGACTTGTCCGTCCTGCTCGGCGGCGCGCCCGAGCTTGGCACGGGCATGGTGGTGGTGCTGGATGTAAGCCCCACGCTCGCAGTGCGAGTGCGCTCCGTGGTGGAGGTGGCGGACGTGGCGCGTACGCCGTTCTTCCTGCTGCCCGCGGGGCTCGGGGAGACGCTGGCCCCGCTGAGCCGGGGCGCCATCCTCCATAAGGAGCGGCTCTACCTGGAGCTCATCGCCGATTCGCTGGCGCAGCGCGGCGTACTGCGCGGCCTCTCGGCCGTGGCGAGGCCTGTCCACCTGCTCGACAGTCCACCCGAGCGAGCGCTCGTCTTCGAGTCCCAAGGCCGGCTCTTCGGACTGCCGCTGGGGCTGGTGTCCCAGGTTGTCACTCGGGGTGAAGCCTTCAGCCGGCTGCCGGTGCAGAAGGGCGCGGTGGCGGGCGTCTTCCCCCACGCCCAGGTGCTCTGGCCTATCTTCTCGGTGCCCGCCATGCTGGGGGCCGAGCCCCAGGTGGAGGCCTTCTTCGTGCTCGCGGAGATGGCAGGCCAGAACGTGGGGCTGTGTGCCACTCGGGTGCTCGGCGTGTTGCAGCGCTTCGAACCGACGAGCGAGCGTGGCGAATTCACGGCGTCAGGACTGAGCGGCCCCGTACTCTTCCTGGATCTGCAGCACATGTTTTCTTGATTGCTTCAGAGCGCAAACCCTAAGCTGCCCCGATTGACGCCAGGGTGTCCTACGTTTCCAGACGCCTCTGTTTTCCTAACGAATTCTGGGGGTTGATTCCCCCGAGGCCCGACGCCGATGCCGAAGAATCTGTTGGTCGCCGACGACTCGCTCACCATTCGCAAGGTCATCGGGATGATCTTCGCGACGGAGGACTTCCAGGTGACCGCGGTGGACAACGGGTTGGATGCGATCTCCCGTTGCCGCGAGCTGCGCCCGGATGTGGTGCTCGCTGACGTGATGATGCCCGGCAAGAGCGGGTACGAGGTGTGCGAGGCGCTCAAGGGCGACCCCAACACCCAGCACATCCCCGTGCTGCTGCTGGCCGGGACCTTCGAGGCCTTCGACGAGAACCGCGCCCGCGCCGCCCGGGCGGATGATCACGTCACCAAGCCCTTCGAGAGCCAGGTGCTGCTCGACAAGGTGAAGACCCTGGTGGGGCAGAAGTCGAACACGATGCCCGCCTCGGCCGCCACGCAGATCACTCCGCAGGCGGCGGCTCCGGCGCCCGCTGCTCGCCCGCCTGCACCGCAGCCTCCTGGGGCTGCCGCGGGGGCTCCGCGTCCTCCCGGTCCGGGCGCCGTGCCGCGTCCGCCGGGTCCAGGGATGCCGCCGGGTCCTGGAGCTCCGCCGGGTGCTCGCCCTGCCGGGCCTGGGATGCCGCCGGGGCCGGGGATGCCGCCGGGCATGGCGCGTCCGCCGGGGCCTGGAATGCCCGCGGGTCCGGGCGCCGTGCCGCGTCCGCCGGGTCCTGGGATGCCGCCGGGTCCTGGAGCTCCGCCGGGGGCTCGTCCTGCCGGGCCTGGGATGCCGCCGGGGCCGGGCATGGCGCGTCCGCCGGGGCCTGGAATGCCCGCGGGTCCAGGCGTGCCGCGTCCGCCGGGTCCGGGGATGCCGCCGGGTCCTGGAGTTCCGCCGGGAGCTCGTCCTGCCGGGCCTGGGATGCCGCCGGGGCCGGGCATGGCTCGTCCGCCCGGGCCAGGAGCGCCGCCTGCGCCGGGAGCGATTCCTCGGCCACCGGGTGGCGCCGCGCTGCCGTCCGCTCCTCCGGGAGCCCAGCCCGTGCCTCGCGGGAGGGATCCGTTCGGTCTCGGAGCCCAGGCGCCTCAGGCTGCTCCCCAGCCGAGACAGGCCGCGCCCGCAATCTCCATCGAGGACTCCCTGCCCGAGCCGAGCGGTGCCGAGGAGATCTCGATCGACGTCGGAGCGCCCGCGCGGGCCCCTGCCCCGGGCCGAGCCGCTGCGCCCGTAGCGGCGGATGGCGGAGAGGCCCAACTGCGACAGGCGCTGTCGAAGGCCTCGCGTGAGGTCATCGAGAAGATCGCCTGGGAGGTAGTACCGCAGCTCGCCGAGACCATCATCCGAGAGGAGCTGGATCGGCTGATCAAGGACCGAGAGACGCAGCACTGAGTTTCCTACCCGAGCTGATTGCCTGCCGGCCCGCGGGGCCGGCCCCCCGCGATGACTGACACAATCGAGCTGTCCAAGGCCTACGAGCCCACCGAGGTCGAGAGCCGCTGGTCGAAGTTCTGGCTGGAGCGCAAGTACTTCCACGCCGAGGCCACCTCCGACAAACCGCCCTTCAGCATCGTGCTGCCGCCGCCCAACGTGACGGGCAGCCTGCACCTGGGCCACGCGCTGACGGCCGCCATCGAGGACACCCTCATCCGGTGGAAGCGGATGAGCGGCTACAACGCGCTGTGGATGCCGGGCGTCGACCACGCTGGCATCGCCACGCAGATGGTGGTGGAGAAGGAGCTGAAGAAGACGGAGAAGAAGAGCCGGCACGATCTGGGCCGCAAGGAGTTCCTCAAGCGCGTCTGGGAGTGGAAGGATCAGTACGGCAAGCGCATCACCGAGCAGTTCAAGTACCTGGGGGCCTCGCTGGACTGGGAGCGCGAGCGCTTCACCATGGACGAGAAGTCCTCGGCCGCGGTGCGCGAGGTCTTCGTCCGGTTGCACGAGGAAGGGCTCATCTACCGGGCCCAGAAGCTCATCAACTGGTGCCCCTCGTGCCACACGGCGCTGAGCGACCTGGAGGTCGACCACGAGGAGAAGAAGGGCTCGCTCTGGCACATCCGCTACCCGGTGAAGGGCACGGACCGGACGCTCACCGTGGCCACCACGCGTCCGGAGACCATGCTGGGCGACACGGCGGTGGCCATCCACCCGGAGGACGAGCGCTACCAGGGCCTGGCCGGGGGCACCGTGGTGCTGCCGCTGGTGGGCCGAGAGATCCCCATCATCGCGGACGCCGAGCTGGTCAACATGGAGTTCGGCACCGGCGTGGTGAAGGTGACGCCCGCGCACGACTTCAACGACTACCAGACGGGGCTTCGGCACAACCTGCCGATGATCTCCATCTTCGATGACAGCGCGCGCACCAACAAGGAGGCCGGCGCGTACGCGGGGCTGGATCGCTTCGAGGCGCGCAAGAAGGTCCTCGAGGATCTGACGCTGCAGGGGCTCCTGGAGAAAGAGGAGCCGCACAACCTCTCGGTGGGCCAGTGCCAGCGGTGCGGCACGGTGGTGGAGCCGCGCCTGTCTCCGCAGTGGTTCGTGAAGATCGAGCCGCTGGCCAAGCCCGCCATCGAGGCGGTGGAGCAGGGCCGCACGAAGTTCGTCCCCGAGTCCTGGACGGAGACCTACTTCCACTGGATGAACAACATCCACGACTGGTGCATCAGCCGCCAGCTCTGGTGGGGCCACCAGATCCCCGCCTACTACTGCACCGCGTGCAGCCCGAGGGTGGGGGATGACACGGATCTGCCCCTCGACGCGCCCACGGTGCGCGTGGGCGGCGTGGACTTCTCCCGGGCCGATCCGATCGTCTCCCGGCAGCAGCCCACGCACTGCCCCAAGTGCAACGGCACGAACTTCACCCAGGATCCGGACGTGCTGGACACCTGGTTCAGCTCCGCGCTCTGGCCCTTCTCCACGCTGGGCTGGCCGGAGAAGACGCCCGAACTGAAGACCTTCTACCCGACGTCCGTCATGGAGACGGGCCACGACATCATCTTCTTCTGGGTCGCCCGGATGATGATGATGGGCCTGCACTTCATGGGCGATGTGCCCTTCCGCACCGTCTACCTGCACGCGATGGTGCGCGACGAGAAGGGCGAGAAGATGTCGAAGACGAAGGGGAACGTCATCGATCCCCTCGAGATCATCCTGGGCGCCCCGGCGGACAAGCTCCAGGCCACCCTGCGCAACAAGTTCCCCCAGGGCATGCCGGCGTTCGGCGCGGACGCGCTGCGCTTCACGCTGGCCTCGCTCACCCAGCAGGGCCGCGACATCAAGCTGTCGATGGACCGCGTCGCTGGCTACAAGGCGTTCTGCAACAAGCTGTGGAACGCCAGCCGCTTCGTGCTGATGAACCTGGGCGGCTTCCGCCTGGACACGCGCCCCATCAAGGAGCGCGAGCTGACGCTGGCGGATCGGTGGATCCTCGCCCGGCTGCAGCGCGCGATCGTCGACACGCGCCTGGCGCTGGAGACGTATGCCCTCTCCGAGGCCGCCACCACGCTGTACCAGTTCCTCTGGTCCGAGTTCTGTGACTGGTACATCGAGCTGGCCAAGAGCTCGCTCTACGGCGAGGACGAGCGCTCCAAGGACAACACCCGCGCGGTGCTCGTGTTCTGCCTGGAGCGCATCCTGCGGCTGCTGCATCCGTTCATGCCCTTCATCACCGAGGAGATCTGGCAGAAGCTGCCCATCTCTCGTACGGCCGACTCGATCATGATCTCGCCGTATCCGGAGCCGGACTCGCGGCTGGCGGACTTCGCGGCCGAGACGGAGATGGCGCCCGTGGTGGCCGCCATCGAGGGCCTGCGCACCATCCGTGGCGAGAGCAACCTGCCGCCCTCGGCGAAGCTGGTGGCGTACGTGCAGAGCGCCAACCCGGCCCTGCGCGCCACGATCAACCGGTGCCGCGGGTACCTGCTGCCGCTGGCGGGCCTGTCCGAGCTCCGCGTGGAGCCGCCCGGGCGCAAGCCGCCTCAGGCCGCCGCCTACGTGGGCCAGGAGCTGGAGATCTACGTGCCGCTGGCCGGGCTCATCGACGTGGACGCCGAGCGCGAGCGGATGAGCAAGGAGGTGGCGCGGGCGGACCAGGAGCTGGCCAGCGTGCTGCGCAAGCTGGAGAACCCCAACTTCGTCGCGAAGGCCCCGCCGGACGTGGTGGAGAAGGATCGGGCTCGCGTCGAGGAGCTGAAGGCTCGGAAGGCGAAGCTGCAGGAAAACATCGATCGGTTGGCACCGGAGGCTCCCATGACTGAGACCGAGACGACACCCGAAGCAGAGGACACGCTCGCCAATCCCCAGACGGGCCAGGTGAAGGTGGCCCCTCCTAGCGCCCCCGCGGAAGGGGGCGGCGTGGATCTGAGCAAGGAGCTGAAGGGCGAGCTCGAGTCCAGCGCGGACATCGTGAACCCGCAGATCACCGACGCGCTCACCAAGCTGCGGGAGAGCACCAAGGAGGGGCTGTCGGCCAAGGACCACGAGGATCTGGGCGTCGCGTACATGAGCATGGGGCTCGTGGACGACGCGCGGCGTGAGTTCGAGCAGGCCAAGCAGGGCGAGGCGGCCGGTGCGGCGCTCGAGAAGCCCGCGGCGAAGAAGGCCGCGTCGGCGAAGAGCGCCGCGACGAAGGCTCCCGCCCAGAAGGCCGCTGCCAAGAAGGCTCCGGCCAAGGCTGCGGCCAAGAAGGCTCCAGCGAAGAAGGCTGCGGCCAGGAAGGCTCCGGCGAAGAAGGCCGCTGCCAAGAAGGCCCCGGCCAAGAAGGCCGCTACGAAGAAGGCCCCGGCAAAGAAAGTGGCCGCCAAGAAGGCTCCGGCGAAGAAGGACGCTGCCAAGAATGCCCCGGCCAAGAAGGTGGCCGCCAAGAAGGCCCCAGCGAAGAAGGCCGCTGCCAAGAAGGCTCCGGCCAAGAAGGCTCCGGCCAAGAAGGCGGCTGCGAAGAAGGCTCGGCGTTAGGAGGCGGGACTTTGAAGGACTATCTCGACCGCCTCATCGAACTCGCCTTGGATGAAGACCTGGGGGCGGCGGGGGATGTGACCTCCACTGCCCTCGTGCCTCCGGAGGCGAGGGGCTCGGGAGAGCTGGTCGCCAAGGAGCAGCTGGTGCTCGCCGGGCTCCAAGCCTTCACCCGCGTGTTCCACTACGTGGATCCCGAGGTGAAGGTGGAGCCTCTCCGGCGCGACGGGGAGGAGCTCAAGCCCAAGGCCGTCGCGGCCAGGGTCTCCGGGCGGCTTCGCTCGCTGCTGGCCGCCGAGCGCACGGCGCTCAACATCGTCCAGCGGATGTCCGGCATCGCCACGCTCTCCCAGCAGGCCATGACGGCGGTGCGCGGCTCCAAGCTCAAGGTGCTCGATACGCGCAAGACGCCTCCGGGGATGCGCTCCTTGTCGAAGGAGGCCGTCCGCCTGGGCGGTGCCTCCAACCATCGCTTCGGCCTCTTTGACGGCATCCTCATCAAGGACAACCACATCGCGGCCGTGGGGGGCTCCATCACCGAGGCCCTGCGCCGGGCCCGGCAGAACGCGCCGCGGCTGGTGAAGATCGAGATCGAGGTCACCAGCCTCAAGCAGCTCGCCGAGGCCATCGAGGGCGGCGCGGACGTGGTGATGCTCGACAACATGGATGACGCGCAGATCCGCAAGGCGGTGGAGCTCGCTGCGGGCCGGGTGCCGCTCGAGGTCTCCGGTGGCGTCACCCTGGAGCGCCTGTCCCGGCTGTCCAAGCTGGGCGTGGACTTCGTGTCCATGGGCTCGTTGACGCACTCGGCGCGGGCCATGGATCTCTCCCTGGAGATCGCCACGACCCGGGGCTCCGGGCGGGCCCGGGCCAGCAAGAAGCCGCAGGACTGAGCGCGGCCGCGGCTCGCCTCGGCCGGGGACTGTCTCCCGGCCGGGACTGGTCAGAAGCCACCAACTCGCCGCCCCATTGCTTGGAGGGGCTTCGTGGCCCTGTTACGGTCCGCGCCCACATGGTGGAAGCGCGGCTCCGAGTCATCTACGGCGACACCGACCAGATGGGCGTCGTCTATCACGCCAACTACTTCCGCTATTTCGAGTTCTCCCGCATGGAGTTCTTCCGCGCGCGCGGAGGCAGCTACCGCGAGATGGAGGGCGCGGGCTTCATGCTCCCCATCGTCGAGGTCTCCTGCCAGTACAAGGCACCCGCACGCTACGACGATCTGCTCCTCATCCGTCCGAAGGTGAGCGAGCTGCGCCGCGCCTCGCTCATGTTCACCTATGAGGTGGTGCGCGAGGACGAGCCCTCGACGATTCTGTGCACCGGTAGCACCCTCCATGCCTGTGTAGGACGGGACGGCAAGCCCACGCGCTTCCCGGACATGTTCCTGCGCCTGATCGAGCAGTCTCCCTGAAGCTTCCACCGTTTCACCAAGGAGTCCCCAATGGATCGCAACCTGGCTATGGAGGCCGTGCGTGTCACCGAGATGGCGGCCATCGCCTCCGCCCGTCTGATGGGCCGCGGCACCAAGAACGAGTCGGATCAGGCCGCCGTGGATGCCATGCGCCGCGCCTTCGATGCGCTCTACATCGACGGCACCGTCGTCATCGGCGAGGGCGAGCGTGACGAGGCCCCCATGCTCTACATCGGCGAGCGGGTGGGCCGGCGCACCGACGGCGTCCCCGAGGTGGACATCGCCCTGGATCCGCTCGAGGGCACCAACCTGTGCGCCTACGGCCGCCCGGGAGCCATCTCCGTGGTGGCCATGGCCGGCAAGGGCGGGCTGCTCAACGCGCCGGACACCTATATGGAGAAGATCGCCGTGGGCCCCAAGGCCCGGGGCGCCATCGATCTGCGCCGCTCCGCCACGGAGAATCTCCGCGCCGTCGCGGAGATGAAGAAGGTCTACGTGGAGGATCTCACCGTCATGGTGCTTGATCGCGAGCGGCACGCGGACCTGATCAAGGAGGTGCGGGCCGCGGGCGCGCGCATCCGCCTGATCGAGGACGGGGACGTGGCCGGCGCCATCTCCACCTGCTTCGAGGAGACGGGCGTGGACGTGCTGATGGGCATCGGCGGCGCGCCCGAGGGCGTCATCGCCGCGGCGGCCATCCGCTGCGTGGGCGGCGACATGCAGGGCCGCCTCGTGCCGCGCAACAACGGCGAGATCGAGCGCGCGAAGAAGATGGGCATCTCCGACATGAGCAAGATCTACACGGCCGAGGAGCTGGCCAAGGGCGAGGTGATGTTCGCCGCCAGCGGCGTCACCTCGGGCGACTTCCTCCGCGGCGTGCGCTTCTTTGGCGGTGGCTGCGAGACGCACTCGGTGGTCATGCGCAGCAAGACGGGCACCGTCCGCTTCGTGCAATCCATCCACAAGTTCGACAAGAAGCCGGGGTACGCTCCCTAGCGTCGGGCCGCACCCCCATCCTCACCCGTTGCCATCCTCCGGAGAGTCCCCATGGCAGGCGCCACCAAAACGATCCTCATCAACGCTCCCGTGGAGAAGGTGTTCGACACCATCATCCAGTATGAGAAGTACCGGGAGTTCCTCCCCGAGGTGAAGGAGGTCCGCACCTCCAACCGCCAGGGCAGCGAGGTCAATGTCCACTACAAGGTGGATGTGGTGAAGACCATCAAGTACACGATCCGCGTCAAGGAGGAGCGCCCCACCCGCATGTCCTGGACCTTCGTGGAAGGCGAGTTCATGAAGGACAACAAGGGCAGCTGGGTGCTCGAGCCCGCGGGCGAGGGGAAGACCAAGGCCACCTACACCGTCGAGATGGCGCTCGGCGCCCTGGTCCCGAAGACGATCGTCAACGCCCTGGTGGAGACCTCGCTGCCGAAGATGCTCGAGGCCTTCAAGCGCCGGGCAGAGACGCCCTGAACCGCTGTGACTTGGTGCGTCATCCCTTGAGCCGCCTGGACCCACCCAGAGCGAGCGGCCCATGGGGGGCTGTCCTGGGTGGGTTGCGGGGTGGGATGGCCGTGGCCAAGGTCGTTGGTTGGACGGCTTGCGGGCCGCCACAACTGCATTAGAATCAACGTACCCAGTGGCAGCAGGTCGAACGCCAACCATGACATCCCTGACACAGGGGTGCGCCTTCGATGTCGGGCGGTGAACGAGCAGCCGGGCCAGTCGGCAAAGCTGTACCCCAGCGGAACGGGGGACCTAACTTTGCATCAGAAGGGATATGCAGATTGGAACCGGGTTGGGGTGGCGGGCGTACACCGGGGTATGTAGGCTGAGGGAGAGCGAACCCATGCTGGACGCCTTCATCATCGAAGAGATCAAACGCCGCGAGCGCAATCGCGAGGACCGCGATCGCCCCGTGGTGGAACTGCCGCTGCCGGCCCCGCCGGATCGTCCGCACCGTCGCACCGAGACGGACGACGACGAGAAGCCTCAGCGCGGCGTTGTCGTCATCGATCTCTGAGGCCGAGTCCCTTCGGCCTCAGCGTGGCCCTGAGCCCGCGGTAGGTGTCCCCAGGGACGGCCTACCGTGGGCTTCGTGTTTTCAGGCCCGTGGGGGCCGGGCTCAGCTCGGCGCCAGCGCGAGCAGGTGGCGCGGGTGGTAGAGGTTCCACAGCGGCCCGCGCACGGAGCTCATCGCTTCCAGCACCAGACGTTTCCACTCGGCGGGGATGGCCTCCTCGCCGTGGAATGCGCCCAGCAGGGCGCCGGTGATGGCGCCGTGGGCATCCGCATCGCCGCCGCGGTTCACCACATCCACCAGCCCCTCCTCGAGGGTGGGGGCGTGTAGCAGCTCCCAGAAGGCGATCCGGAACGCGGTGCGCACGTACCCGTATTGGCGGTGCAGGTGCAGCTCCGGGCCGTAGAGCATGGGGTTGGGCTGCTGGGCCGCCTCCAGGTCCGCCAGGAGCTGGCCCTTGGCGAGCGTCACCTGCTCGATGTAGTCGGCCGCCGAGCGGGCGAGGGCGGGGGCTCCGATAGAGAGCGCCGTCTGCGCGGCGGTGATGAGCTCCTGGGCCTCCAGCTTCGGGCCGCCGGTGATGGCCTTGGCGATGGCCCCGTTGAGGGCTGCACAGGCGAGCTGGCAGCGCGGATCGAAGTGGGTGAGGGCCGAGTCCTCGAAGGAGGCCAGCATCCGCGCCGCGTCATCCTTGGCGAAGAAGACGCCGATGGGCGCCGTGCGGGCGAGGCTGCCGTTGGTGCTGGAGCGGCGGTGGTTGCGCAGCCAGACGCGGCGCCCGGCGCTCAGCACCGGCAGCCCGGAGTCCATCTCGTCCAGCACCTCGCGGACGGACTCGCTCATGTCGAAGGCGTGGGCCTTCCAGGCGCGGTAGCGGCGGGCGACGTCCGCCGCGTTGAAGCTCTTCACCTCGCGCAGGCTCCAGGCGAGGCAGCAGGCCATCTGCGTCTCGTCCGTCACCTGGCCCTTGCGCAGCTCCACCACGGGCGGCTCCCAGGGGATATCCTCCGGGATTCCCTCCTCGGGGAACTCATCCATCAGGGGATCTTCCTTGGGGAGCCGGGGCTTGATGATGCCGCCGGTGGGCATGCGGCGCAGGCCCATGGCGAGCTGGGGAAAGAGCGGGGCGATCAGGTTCCGGCCGCGCAGCGGGGCCCCCAGCGCATCCCCCACGGCCAGGCCCAGCAGGGCGCCTCGGCCGCGCTGGCCAGGGAGGGGGTCAGGCCCTTGAGGTTCTTTACGGCGAGGCGGCGGGGGCATGACAGGCCTGAACGAAAGGGAGCTTCACAGGTGGACACTGTAGCAGCGGGAGCGGTGTGCAAGCTTGCGAGGCTCGGGGGCCTCCTCTAGAACCCCGCGCCATGACCGAGATCGCTCAGATTCTGGCGCGTGAAGTGCTCGACTCCCGAGGCAACCCCACCGTGGAGGCCGAGGTCCATCTGTCCGGAGGGGCCCGGGGCCGGGCGGCGGTGCCCTCGGGGGCTTCCACCGGTGAACACGAGGTGCTCGAGCTACGGGACGGGGACAAGAACCGTTACCTGGGCAAGGGCGTGAAGAAGGCCGTGGCGAACGTCATGGAGACGATCGCCCCCGAGCTGATGGGCATGGATGCCACCGACCAGGTGTCCGTGGACATGCGGATGCGCGAGCTGGACGGCACACCCAACAAGGGCAAGCTGGGCGCCAACGCCATCCTCGCGGTGTCCATGGCCACGGCGCGTGCGGCGGCGGATGCGTTCGGCCTGCCGCTCTACCGCTACGTGGGCGGCCTGCAGGCGCGCACGCTGCCGGTGCCGCTGATGAACATCCTCAACGGTGGCGCGCACGCGGACACGCGCGTGGACGTGCAGGAGTTCATGGTGGTGCCGGCCGGCGCCTCCTCGTTCGCCGAGGGCGTGCGCTGGGGCGCCGAGGTGTTCCACGCGCTGAAGAAGATCCTCAAGGCCCGCAAGTTCGCCACCGGTGTGGGCGACGAGGGCGGCTACGCCCCGGACCTGCCGGCCAACGAGGAGGCGCTCAAGCTCATCATGGAGGCCATCAGCAGCGCGGGCTTCAAGGCGGGCGAGCAGATCTACCTGGCCATGGATGTGGCGGCGAGCGAGTTCTTCGACAAGGCCAGCAAGAAGTACAAGCTCAAGGGCGAGGGCAAGGAGTACGACTCGTCTGGGATGCTCGACTACTACCGCGGGCTGTGCGACCGCTACCCGATCGTCTCCATCGAGGACGGCATGGCCGAGGACGACTGGGAGGGCTGGAAGAAGCTCACCGACGCCATCGGTGGGAAGATCCAGCTGGTGGGGGATGATCTCTTCGTCACCAACGTGGAGCGGCTCAGCCGCGGCATCCAGAGCGGCACCGCCAACTCCATCCTGGTGAAGGTGAACCAGATCGGCTCGCTGACGGAGACGTTCGACGCCGTGCGCATGGCGCACCGAGCCGGGTACACCTCCATCATGAGCCACCGCTCGGGCGAGACCGAGGACACCACCATCGCCGACCTGGCGGTGGCGCTCGACTGCGGGCAGATCAAGACGGGCTCGGCGTCGCGCTCGGATCGCGTGGCCAAGTACAACCAGCTCTTGCGCATCGAGCAGGAGCTGGGCGCGGGGGCTCGCTACGCGGGCCGCATGGCGATCAAGGCCACCCAGGCGAAGTGAGGCGAAGTGACTTCGGCACGACGGCCTCGCATCCTGGTCTCCAACGATGATGGGTACTTCTCCGAGGGCCTCCAAGCCCTCGTGGATGCGGTGAGCCCGCTGGGAGAGGTGTGGGTGGTGGCGCCGGACCGCGAGCAGAGCGCGGCCTCGCACGCCATCTCCCTGCACCGCCCCCTGCGCATCAAGGAGATCCGCGAGCGCTGGTTCGCGGTGGATGGCACCCCCACCGACAGCGCTTATCTGGCGATCAACCACCTCCTCAAGGATGATCGCCCTCAGATCATGGTGTCCGGCATCAACCACGGCGCGAACCTGGCGGACGACGTCACCTACTCGGGGACGGTGGCCGCGGCGATGGAGGCCGCCCTGCTCGGGGTGCCCGCCATCGCCTTCAGCCTCGCGTCCAAGCCGCCGTTCGACTTCGCGCCGGCGGCGCGCTTTGCCCGCTCGATCGTGGCCGCCGCGCTCTCGCAGCCGCAGCCTCCGCGGATGCTCCTCAACGTGAACATCCCCGGGGGCGAGCCGAACGGCTATGCCATCACCCGGATGGGGCGCCACTCGTACGGGTACTCCGTGGTGGAGAACGTCGATCCGCGCGGCAAGAAGTACTACTGGATCGGAGGCACCGAGTACGAGCACGAGGACATCCCCGGCAGCGACTGCAACGCCGTGCACCTCGACAAGCGCGTCTCAGTGACTCCGCTGCACCTGGAGCTGACGGACCTCAACCGGATGGCCGATATGGCGGGCTGGACGCTCGAGGGCTTCCAGCGCTTCGAGCCGAGCCGGTGAGGTTGGAGGGGCGCCGTCTCAGCCGAGCGGGTCTGGCGCTCCTCCTGGTCTTCGGCGCCACCCGATGCGCCAGCTCCAAGGCGGCTTCTCGCCCGCTCGGGCCCGAGGCGCCGCCCACGCCCTCGGAGGTCTCCGCGTCCAAGGCCGTGGCTCCGGCGGCACCCGCCGTGCTGCCCATCACGCTGCGGGAAGCGCACCCCGAGCCGGAGCTGATCACCGTCCGGCACAAGGTGGCTCCTGGAGAGACCGCGTTCCGGATCGCCCGGACGTATGGGATCACCGTGGAGGAGCTGACCGCGGCCAACGGCATCAAGGATCCGCGCAGCATCACCGTGGGCCAGGAGCTGCTCATCCCCACTGTTGAGCCCGAGCAGGAACCTTCGGAGCCTCACCTGGAGTGGGATGTAGCCCCCGCCGCTGGAGGAGAGCAGGCCACCCGGCCCGCAGCGGACACGGAGAGTTCTCGGCCTGTGGCGGGTCGGGAGGAGTTGCCGCCCCGTCCCCGAACTTCGAGCCACCCCGTGAGTCCTCGGACCGGTGGCGCTGCCTCACGCCCCGAACCTGCGACCAAGGGGATGCTCGATTGGCCGCTCCGAGGCGTGCTGTACGGCCGCTTTGGCAAGAAGGGCCGAGAGCCTCATGACGGGATCGATCTGGCGGCGCCCGCGGGGACTCCGGTCAAGACGGCCCAGGAAGGCACCGTCCTCTACGCGGGCGAGCAGCGCGGCTACGGGCTCATCGTCATCGTCCAGCACCCGACCGGGCTCATCACCCTCTATGCTCACAACCGGGATCTGCGCGTGAAGACGGGGCAGGGGGTCCGCCGCTCCCAGGTCATCGCGACGGTGGGAGAGTCTGGGCGCACCTCGGGGCCCCACCTGCACTTCGAGGTCCGCGTGGACGGCAAGCCCGTGGACCCGGGCGACTACCTGGGGCCTCTCCCATCCTCGTGAGGCGGGCAGGCGGGAGGGGGATGGCCTCCGGCGCTGATTCTCCTAGAGTGTCGCCGGTGAAGCGCCTCAGCCCCCTGTTTCTCGCCACGCTGCTGCTCGCGACGGTTGCTCGTGCCCAGACACCTGCTCCCGCCGCGGAGAAGCCCTCTTCCTCGTCCAGCCCTGCCGCGCCCGTTGAGCCCACGCCCGCGCCGCAAGCCGCTCCTGCTCCGGACTCGGCTCCGCCCACTTCGGGCGCTCCGCCTGCCGCGCCCACCGCGGGTACCTCGACCGAGGGGACTCCAGCCGCGACGCCTGCTCCCGCCGTGGCGGCTCCCGCTGGGGCCTCGGCTCCCGCGAAGCTGGACAAGGCCCAGGGGCTGCCCACCGTGGCCGTGCTCTCCCTCGAGGCCAACAAGTCGGCCCAGGACTCCGCGCCGGCCATCGCCTCGCTCATCGCGAGCCACCTCGCCGAGTCTCCCAAGCTCAAGGTGCTGACTCAGCGCGACATCGAGACCATGCTGAGCACCGAGCGTCAGCGCCAGCTCCTCGGCTCCGGCTCGTGCTCCGCGCAGGGCTCGTGTCTGGAGGAACTGTCCAGCGTGGTGGGCGCTCGCTACGTGGTGACCGGACGATTGGACCAGTTCGGGGACAAGTACCTGCTCACGGTCACCCTGCTGGATACCTTCTCTGGACGCAGCCTGGCTCGGCCCCGTGCCGAGGCCTCCAGCGGCGAGGAGCTCCTGCAGCTCGCCGAGGCCGTGGGGGATCAGCTCCTCGCCCGGCTGGCTCCCGAGGGGAAGACCTCCGAGGCCCAACCCCTGTTCGGCAGCGCCAAGGAGACTCCGGGCGGGGGCCTGGTGCTGGGGCTGCGCATCAACAACAGCTTCATCTCCGACCTGGCGACCCTCAACCCGGGCGCGGACTTGGAAGTGGGCTATGCCTTCCATCCGGAGTGGGTGGGCTTCCTGCAGGTCGGTATCACCTTCGTCCGCTCCGGCGATGACAGCCCGGCGGGGCGCCTCAAGGTGCTGCCGAGCGTGCTGGGCGCGCGGCACTACTACCGGCTGGAGCACTCCCTGCGGCCCTACTGGGGACTGGGGCTGGGCGTGCAGCTCTCCTTCGGAGAGTTTGGCATCTTCCAGTCCACCGGCCCGCTGCCCACGGTGATCGGCTTCCTGGGCGCCGAGTACTTCATCGCGGGCAAGGTCGGCCTCCACATCGAGGCGGGCACCAACCTGGCCCAGGCCACGCTCGGCCTCGCCCAGAACGGGCTAGGGGATGGGCTCAACCTCGATCTCACCGCCGGCATCGCGTATCACTTCTGAGCTTCGGAGCCCTGTTCATGCCTTCGCGTCTGCGTGTCCTCCCGCTGCTCGTCATGCTCGCCGCCGCTGCTTGTGACGACGCGCCCAAGATCGATCCCAAGGATCGCGCCGAGGGGCTCTACATCAAGGGCAACGCCGAGTACCTCCATGGGGACTTCGATCAGGCGCTCGCCTCGTTCAGCGAGATGAAGCAGATCGTCCCGAACGATCCGCGCCTGCCCGCCGCCGTCGGCGAGGTCTACCTCTCCATGGGCAAGTACGCCGAGGCCCTCACCGAGTTCCAGGCGGCGCTGGCGCTCGATCCCAAGCGCTCCACCACTTGGAGCCGCATCGGCTTCATCCAGGCGCAGACGGGGAAGACGGACGAGGCGTTGTCCTCGCTGCGCAAGGCCATTGGCCTGTACCCGAATGACTTCAACGCGCTGGAGCAGCTCGCGCTGATCCACCTCAAGCGCGGCGAGAAGGACGAGGCCATCCGGCACTTCACGCTCGCGGCCCAGGCCAGCCCGGACAGGCTCAAGCCTGACTATGTGATGCGCGCGGTGGAGCTGCTCCAGCAGGACGAGCGGCACGCGGACGCGTTGGCGCTGCTACGGAAGTTCGCGGAGCAGGGCGTCCGGGCGCCCGAGGTGCTCACCGCGCTCGGGGACGAGCAGGTGCGCGCCGGGAAGATGGACGAGGCCCTGGCCGCCTACCGCGAGGCCGCGGGCAAGGCGCCCAAGGATCCGGCGCTGTGGGAGCTGGTCGGGCAGATCTACGCCAGCCAGGGCAAGCGGCCCGATGCGCTGGCCGCCTTCCAGGAGTCGCTCAAGGTGAAGAACCGAGCGATCGTCCACGTGGCGATCGCGCAGCTCCACCTGGCCGATAACGATCGCAAGGCCGCCGAGGAGGAGCTGGGCAAGGCGCTGGAGAGCGTCTCGGGCTCGGACGTGCGTGAGCTGCTCGAGCTGTCGGAGCTGCTCGTCACGTTCGGGCGCAAGCCGGACGCGCTGCGCATTCTCAGCAACCTCGCCGCCGAGCCGGACAACGCGAAGAACGTGGACCTGCAGTTGCGCACCGCTCGCATGGCGCGCGAGCTGAAGGATCAGGCCATCGTCAAGGCCGCGTGCGGCCGGGTGACGGGGCACGACGGGGGCGGTGTTGCCTCGTGTCCGTGAGCGAGTGGACGGTGCGGCTGGGACACAGGAACTAAACTTTTCCGTTCTCGTACCGATGCCCCTACACTGACCGACGTGATCGAATCAGTGGAGATCAAGAACCTGCGCGGGATCCGGGAGGGGGCACTCAAGGACCTCACTCCATTGACGGTGCTGGTAGGTCCTAACAGCAGTGGGAAGAGCACGGTGCTGGACGCGCTCCTGATGGGTGCGAGCAACTCGCCCGGGGATTCTGTTGGGCAAGCTGTTGGCCGGAGGAGTACTCGCGATGCCGATGCGCGGTGGTTGCTATGGCGCCAGGGACAGGACGGGGTCACGACGCTCATGGTGCTAGGCCATCAAGGCCAATATCGAAGGCATTGCAGCCTCGTGTGGAGATCTGAAGTACCAAACGATCTCATTGCTCGCTTGCGAGAACTTGGCCGTGAATCTCCGTTCTCTTGTATTGAGGCTAGACTCAGCCTTTTCAACCCCAGTCAGCAAGTGTCCGCGTGGACTGCATTCGCGGCTGACAACAGTTATGAGTACAAGCAGTCTCCAGAATTCTTGCCCCAATACCACCAGAGAGTTGAATCTGAAGTCAGCTTTGTCGATATGCGAGGGGTTGGGTTGGGAACGCCGCTCGCGCAGCTCTACACAGAGTCTGTGACGCAAGGGCGCCGTGAGGACGTGCTCGAACTCCTGAAAGTGATTGTTCCGGGCCTGCGCAACCTCGAGATCCTTGTCAGCCATCGGTTGCAGCCTGTCTTGCACCTTGTTTTCTCTGACAAGAGCGTTCCAGTCGCATTGGCTGGCGACGGCATTCGTTCGATGTTACGGCTTAGCCTGGAACTGGCCTCCAGAGGACGGGGGGTTGTCCTTGTCGAGGAACCTGAGGTGCATCAGCACCCCAAGGCCCTCCAGCAGAGCGCCAAGATCCTGCTCGCCAGTGTCCGCCGAGGACTCCAGGTCGTGCTTGCTACTCACAGCATGGAGTTGATCGACGCCCTGCTCCTTGAAGCCACTCAGGACGATCTCCAGAACCTCTCCACCTATCGGCTCAAGCTAGAGGATGGCGTGCTGGCGTCCAGCCGGCTTGATGGGGACCGGATGGCCTTCGCCCGAGGGCAGATCGAGGAAGACCTGCGATGACACAGGAGTCGGTCATCCTCTGTGAGGGCTATCACGACCGCGCATTCTGGGACGGCTGGCTGCGATTTCTGAAGTGCGACGTGCCTCAGGCCAACAACAAGGTCGTCTCGAACAAGATCATCAAGGACCCCTGGGGAAGGACCGTCAGTGGTGGCCAGTTCGGGTACCAGTCCCCCACGGGGAGTTTCGTCCGCGTTGTTCCGTGTGGTGGGGATGTCTTCATCCCTGCCGCGCTGAAAGACCGTCTGGCGGGACGGACCACCCACGCGCTTCGGCACCTCGTGGTGAACTACGACGCGGATACGGACGCGAGGACCGAGTCCGACGCCAGGACAGGAGTCGAGGCGGCTCACAACTCGGTCCAAACCATCCTGAAGAGCGTCGATCCCGCATTCACGACCAGCCCCCAGGGAGATTACCTGCTGGATGGCGGCAAGACCGTGGTGTCTGTCCTGGTCTGGTGGACACCTGACGCGCATTCGGACGGACTTCCCTGGAAGCACACGCTCGAACGACTCGTGTGCGCCGCGCTGAACACGACGCTCCCCGGTCGAGCCCAAGCCGTGGAGCAGTGGCTCCAGAGTCGCCCAGGCGGTTCGCCCGCCGGTCCCAAGGAGTACGCCTGGTCCAACATGGCGGGATGGGCCGCAGAGAAGGGCTGCGAAGCTTTCTTCTCGGCCCTGTGGAGCGATCCTCAGGTTGTCACCGAGCTCCAGTCGCGGCTCGTGCAGACCGGAGCTTGGCGGATCGCTGAATATGCTGCCGCGTGAGGCACCACCTCCTGCTCCTGAGCCAGAGAGCCGGCCGTTCCCCCCGGGTGGTACATCCCTGAGCCCTTCCGCTGGATAGCCTCTGTCTTGCGCATGACGCCCGCCTTCCGCGGACACCGAGCGCCTCGTCGTTGGTGCACGCCAACCGGGCCCGTTCGTGAGCGCAAGAGGAGGGAGATGTGCCTTCCGCAGTCGTCGCCGCCAACAGTGCTCCTCTCCGGGGGATGGCCGAGGTCCTCGCTGCAGTGCCCGTCGAGCACCTCGTGGGGCGCTTCGCCCTCCTGGTGCCCGCGGCGATGCGGCGGGTAGGGCGCGAGTCCATGCTCCGCTCCTCCGTCTTCCTCCGGGAGGTGGAGTGGACCCATTCGGGGCACTGCGAAGAGGAGTGGAGCGGCTGGCTCCAGCGGCTGGCCGCGCGGCGGCCTCCTCCAGGAGTGCGGGAGGCGATCGTCGAGCAGCGGGAGATCGCTCCGGGGTGCCGGGCGGTGCTGGCCCATGAGAGCGAGTACGATCGGGACGTCCGCACGTGGTTCGCCCTGCAGAACGAGGGCACGCATGGCGTCTGGTTGGAGTGTGCCCAGGAGCCGCGCACCCCCCATCGCGCCCTGTTCAAGCTCGCGACCGTGGCGCGCTCCTATCTCACGCTCGATGCGCAGAACCGGCTCCAGCCCCAGGAGTGGTTCTACCTGGAGCGGGGCGCCGTGGCCCTCCCGCCGCTGGGAGAGGAGGAGTTCTTCGTCCAGTTTGACGGCTATCCCCTGGATGTGCGGCTGGAGCTCAGCAGCAAGGTCGCAGCCGCGCCGGATCCCGAGGGAGGGCTCATGGCCCGGCTCCAACGCGCCGTGGCCCTGGGGTTCCAAGAGGACATGAAGGTGGAGATCCTCCGGGCGGGCTCACGGATCGTCGCGGGCCTCGACGGGGAGGAGCTGATCTTCCAGGTCGAGAGCGAGCGCGACAAGCACGTGTCCTGGGGCTGGTGGTGCCCAGGACGGCCCGGGAACGCTCGCGCCCCGCGAGTCGAGCTCACCCTGCACTCGACCCACCACGAGCAGGATGCCAAGACGCTCCTCTGGGACGCCTCGCTGGACTCGGTGCGCTACCTGCGTCCCTGACGGTCTTGCCACCCGGGAGGGGCGCGGCTCAGTTCCGGCCGCCGGGCAGCTTGCGGTACACGCCCACCACGAGCCCGAGAATCATCGTCGAGCGGAACTCCGCCTTGCTCACGTAGATGGGCGACATGGTCGCGTTGGCCGGCTGGAACCGGATCCGCTCGCCCTCCGGGTAGTAGCGCTTCACCGTCGCCTCGTCCTCGATGAGCGCCACGACGATGTCCCCGGGCTGCGCCGACGGCGTCTTGCGCACGAACAGGTAGTCCCCGTCGTGGATGCCGTCCTCGATCATCGACTGGCCCTTCACCCGAAGCGCGAACACCTCGCGGCCCGCGCCTCCGATGAGGAAGCTGTCGATCTTGACCGAGTCCTCCATGTTCTCTTGCGCCAGCGCCGGCGCACCCGCCGCCACCTTGCCCAAGAGCGGCACCTCCACCATCCCCGAGTCCTTCTTCGCCCCCAGCCCCAGCAGCATCCGCGCCCGCTTGGTGGGCACCAGCGAGCGGCTCTGCTGCTCGCCCCGGTTCAGGTAGCCCTTGCGCTCCAGGGCCTTGAGGTGATCGTTCACCCCGTTGGTCGAGCGGATGTCCATCTGCTCGCCAATCTCGCGAATCGTGGGCGGGAATCCCCGCGACTCCGTCTCCTTCACGATGAAGGTGAGAATCTCGCGCTGGCGCTCCGTCAACTCTTCCATGCCACGCTCCCTCCCTCAGTCAGGGGGCTGGGAAGCTTCCCCCTGAGGGCAACAGGCTTTCAGTATCTAATGTCCCTGAACAGGCGTGTAGAGTCAACGCTTTCAGGCGGGCAGCCGATCCAACCGGCCGGGTTGCTCGCCTCCCTCCAGGGAGCCTTGAGATATCTTGAGGTTCCGCGGGGAACTGGGCGTACAATTTCCACTGTCTTGTCCGAGCTCCGACACACCCTGCTTCTCGTCGATGACGAAGCGGACGTTCTGGACATCCTTGGCCGGATGTTCCAGCGGCAGTATCGCGTCCTGACGACGACCTCGGGGCAGGAGGCGCTGTCGATCCTTCGGACCCAGCCGGTAGACGTCCTCATCACCGACCAGCGGATGCCCGAGATGACGGGCATCGAGCTCGTCACCGCGGCCCGGGCCGAGGGCATCGATATCACCGCGCTGCTGCTCACCGGCTACACGGACCCGGAAGACATCATCGCCGCCATCAACCAGGGGCAGGTGTACCGCTACATCACCAAGCCCTGGGAGGTGAATGATCTCCTCATCACCGTGAAGAACGCGGTGGAGTACACGCAGCTGCGCCGCGACAAGGAGCGCCTGCTGCGCCAGCTCAACCAGCGCGTGGAGGCCCTCTTCGTCCTCTACGAGGTGAGCCGGGCCAGCGCCTCGGATCCGCCCAGCTACGAGGCCATCATCGATCGCGTGCTGAGCGCCGTGGCGCGCGTGCTGCCGTACGACTGCGGCGCGGCGCTGATCGCCCCGGACGACGCGCGCTCGGCCATTCTGCGCCTGCGGTGCATGGGCACGGTGGGCGAGAAGGCCTTGCTGGGCGTCAAGGAGTCCATGCTCGGGGCCTACCGGCGCAGCTCCGGCCAGCTCTTGCCCGAGGACCGGCTCACCACTCGCGTTACTGGCACCATCACCCAGGACTCGAGCGCCCCGGCCGTCTACCCCAGCCAGCTCACCGTGTCCCTGGTGGCCGGTGGCAAGCCGGTGGGCATGCTGTCGCTGTTCTCGCAGGATCCGCAGGCGTTCAGCGAGGACGACGGCGTGCTCCTGGACACGCTGGCCAACCAGACCGCGGATGCCATCCAGTCCCTGCGCACGGTGGAGGAGGAGGCCCGCCGCCGCATCGAGCGCATGGTCGAGTCCATGGCCGACGGCGTGCTGCTCACCGACGAGCAGGACGCCATCGTCGTCATCAACCCGGCCGCCCGGCGCCTGCTGCGGCTGACCGAGGACATGGTCGCGCTCACCGGGCAGATGCTGGAGGAGCGCCTGGGCTTCGAGCCCTCCGAGCTCATCCGCGGCTGGGAGTACAGCGGCTCGCAGGTGCTCAAGGAGGAGGTGGAGCTGTTCGAGCGCCACATCCAGTGCACCGTGACGCCCGTGAACGACGCTCGCGGCACCGTGCGCGGCGTCTGCGTGGTGCTGCGTGACGTCACCGAGCAGAAGGTGCTCGAGGAGCGCAAGGACGAGTTCGTCTCCATGGTGAGCCACGAGCTGCGCACGCCGCTCACCTCCATCTCGGGCGCGCTGGATCTGGTGCTCAACTACCTGGCCGGGCCCATCAACGAGAAGCAGCAGCGCTACCTGGCCATGGCGCGCGACTCCACGGAGAAGCTCAACTCGCTGGTGGATGATCTGCTGGACCTGGCGAAGTTCGCCAAGGGCCGCCTGCAGATGAACTTCGAGCTGACGTACCTGGACGAGCTGATCCGCCGCGCGGTGGAGAAGTACGGGCCCACCTTCCAGGAGCGCCAGGTCAAGGTGACCACCGCGCTGCCGCAGTACGGGCTGCGCGTGATGGCCGATCCCGACCGCGTCAACCAGGTGCTCAACAACCTGCTCACCAACGCCGCGAAGTTCACTCCCGAGGGCGGCGAGGTGATGCTGGAGCTGCGCGCCACCTCGGCGCTGCCCGGCTTCGTGGCGCTCACGTGCTGGAACAGCAGCGAGCCCATCGCCGAGGAGAACCTGGAGCGCATCTTCGACCGCTTCGAGCAGGCGCGCACCCCGTCCAACCGCACCGTGCGCGGCACCGGCCTGGGGCTGGCCATCTGCCGCCACATCGTCGAGGCCCACGGCGGCCGCATCTGGTGCGAGCCCAGCACCCAGGGCGTGCGCTTCGTCACCGTGCTGCCCACCGAGCCGCCCCAGGAGCTACAGAAGCCCGAGGCCGCCGAGGCCCCCGTCGCCGCCATGGACAAGAAGCCCGAGCCTCGCGGCCGGGTGCTCGTCATCGACGGCGAGCTGGAGCTGGCCTACATCATCAAGGGGCTGCTGCTCACGCGCGGGTACGACGTGCGGATCGCCGGCTCGGCGGAGGAGGGCATCAGCTCGGCCCGGCGCCACCACCCGGACGCCATCCTCGTGTCGGTGCGGCTGCCAGACGTGGACGGGCTGCGGCTGGCGGAGATCCTCCGGCACGATCCGGACACCCGCCGCACGCCGCTGCTGCTCAACTCCTCCTTCGACGAGCGCCAGCGCGCGGTCCGCTCGGGGGCGGATGCCTTCCTGCTGCGCCCGCTGATGGTGGACAAGCTGCTGGCCACCGTGGACTCGCTGGTGCGCGGGCGCACCGGCCAGCAGCACGGGCGCGTGCTGGTGGTGGACGACGATCCGAAGACCGGCAGCATCTGCAGCGAGGTGCTCGCCAGCCTCGGCTTCGAGGTGGCCGTGGTGGGCACGCTGGAGGAGGCCCGCCGCTCCCTGCGCGAGCACCGCCCGGACGTCATCCTCCTGGACGTGGGCCTGCCGGATGGGGATGGCTTCGTCTTCATCGAGGAGATCAAGGCCGAGCGCGCCAGCGGCCACATCTCCGTCATCTTCCTGTCGGCCCGCGCCGAGACGGCCTCGAAGATCCGCGCGCTCAAGCTGGGCGGGGACGACTACATCACCAAGCCCTTCGACGCGCTGGAGCTGGGCGCGCGGGTGGAGAGCGTGCTGCGCCGCAAGGAGCAGGAGCTGAGCGCCTCGCCCACCACGCAGCTTCCGGGCTCCAACGCCATCGAGCGCGAGGTGCAGCGCCGGCTGATCGCGCGCAAGCCGTTCTCCTTCTGCTACCTGGACCTGGACAACCTCAAGGCCTACAACGACTACTACGGCTTCGCGAAGGCCGACGGCGTGGTGCGCCAGACGGGAGATCTGCTGCGGGAGATCTTCGTCCAGGAGGGCACGGCCGGAGACTTCCTGGGGCACGTGGCCGGGGACGACTTCGTCTTCATCACCGCGCCCGAGTCCGTGGACCGCATCTGCCAGCGGGCCATCGAGGCGTTCGATCGCATCATCCCGCTCTACTACGATCGGCAGGATCGCGAGCGGGGCCACATCGAGGCGGAGGACCGGTCCGGCGAGAAGCGGAAGTTCCCCATCATGAGCGTGTCCATCGTCGCGGTCATGAGCGACGGCGTGTCCCATGACCATGCCGAGCTGGCCCGGCGCGCGGCGGACATGAAGAAGCAAGCGAAGGCCATCCAGGGGTCCATCTACCTGCGCAGTGACCGCGAGCGGGAGACCCGGACCATCACCGGATGAAGCTCTATCAGCAGCTCATTCTGTTCATGCTGGCGGCCACCGTGCTGCCGCTGGCCGTGGTCGGCTTCCTGCTCCTGTCTCGCGCAGAGACCGAGCTGAGCGACCGCATCGCCGCCGAGCAGCGCACCCTGGCCTCCTCCACCGCCGAGAGCGTGGCCACCACCTTGATGAAGACGGTGGACGACATGGCGCAGGTGGCCGAGTCCTTCGACTGGGATCACCTCAATGACGAGGAGGTTCGCGGCGCGCTCACCCTGGTGTTTCATCAGTCCACCGCGGTGAGCGCGGTGATGCGGCTGGATGCCTCGGGCCGGGCCCTGGGCAAGCCCGTCTACTCCCAGGAGAGAGACGGCCACCCGGGCTTTGATCCGGCCTCCCTGGAGGCCCTCGCCAAGGCCATGCCTGTCCAGCCGCTGCGGCGCGGAGAGAAGGGCACGGCGGCGCTGGGGCCGGTGTACTCGCACACGCGCAGCGGGAAGGCCGCCGTCCCCGTGGCCATCAAGCTGGGACCCGGCGAGGGCGCCTCCTTCGTGTTGGCGGAGCTCGTCTTCAAGGACCTGGAGGAGCTGCTGGCTCGCAAGGCCAGCGACAGCCTCGAGCGCATCGATCTGGTGGACAGAGCCGGCAATATCCTCGCCAGCTCCGCCTCGGAGCCGCGGGGAAAGCTGGATGGCGCGGTCCAGGCGCAGCTCGCCGCTGAGGGGGTCAATGCCGCGCGCAGCTTCCGGGCGGGTGCCCCGGCCCTCCGGGTGAGCGCCGCGCGGGTGCCGCAGAATCTGGGCTTTGACGTGGTGGTGTCGGTGGATGAGGAGACCGCGCTGGCGCCGGTGCGCTCCATGCGGCGCACGGTGCTGGTGTCCATCGGCGCGGCGCTGGTGGTGCTGCTCGCCCTGGGCTCGCTCTTCACCCGGCGGATCACCGCGCGGCTCTCCCTGGTGTCCTCGGCCGTGGAGGCCTTCGGCCGCGGCGAGCTGGAGCGGCGCGTGCTGCTGGAAGGGGACGACGAGATCAGCGCCCTGGCCCACACCTTCAACCAGATGGGCTCCGAGCTGGAGGCCGCCCGCACCCGGCTGATGCGCTGGAACGATGATCTGCGCGCCAAGGTGGACGAGGCGATGGCCGAGTTGAAGGCCGCCCAGGTCCAGCTGCTCGAGGCGCAGAAGCTGGCGGCGGTGGGCCAGCTCGGCGCCGGCGTGGCCCACGAGCTCAACAACCCCCTGGCCGGCATCCTCGGCTACGTGCAGCTCATGCTGATGAGCCGCGGCGACGCCGACCCGGACATGGACACGCTGCGCAAGATCGAGCAGAGCGCCAAGCGCTGCAAGGACATCACCCAGAACCTGCTGCGCTTCTCCCAGCAGCGCGCCCGCGCGGATCTGCGCTCGGTGGACCTGAACGCCGTCGTCAAGGACGCGCTCAACCTCACCGAGAACCAGATGAAGACCGAGGGCATCACCCTCAAGCTGGAGCTGGCCCACCCCTCGGTGCGCGTGCTGTCCGATCCGGGCCACACCTCGCAGGTGCTGCTGGCCCTGGTGTCCAACGCTCGCACCGCCATGCTGAAGACGGGCACCAAGGTGCTCACCCTCCGGACGGGCGAGCGCGAGGGCCGTGGCTTCCTCGAAGTCGAAGACACCGGCAAGGGCATCCTCCCCGAGCACCGCAACCGCATCTTCGAGCCCTTCTTCACCACCAAGGATGTGTGGTCGAATGTGGGCCTTGGGCTCTCGGTGGCCTACCGCATCGTCAGCGAGGCGGGGGGGACGATCGACATGAAGACCGAGGTGGGCAAGGGCTCGTGCTTCACCGTGTGGCTGACGAAGGCGTGAGCGCGCCGCCGGTTGTGCGGTAGCCTCTGGTGAGAATGGCTGGAACGTCCCCCCCCAAGCGCCAGGTGCCCTTTATTCTCGGGCTGATCCTGATCCTGGCGGCTCTGCCGCTGGGGTACTTCCTGTTTCTCCAGCAGCCCCCGCCGCCGCCGCCTCCTCCTCCCACGCCGTCGCCTGCTCCCGTCGAGGCGAAGGCGCCGGAGAAGCCGGTCCAGATGGAGTTCGGCGAAGTCACTGGCACCGTCGAGGTGCGTCACGAGGGCGGCACCTGGGAGCCGGCCAAGCGGGGCATGCCCCTGCGCCCCTCGGACTCGGTGCGCACGAAGGAGGGTTCGAGCGCCGAGCTGCTGAGCGAGGCCGTCAAGGTCACCATGGATCCGGCCACCGATGTGTCGGTGCAGGAGCTGACGAGCTCGCTGTCTCGCATCCTCCTCGAGAACGGTATGGCGACGGCCGTGGTGCGCCCGGGCAAGCGGGAGACCTTCGAGATCAAGGCCGCCGGCAGTGACGCGGTGGCTAGCACCACCGGGGGTACGTTCACCATGAGCAACAACGGCGCGGGCACCGTGGCCGTGGGCACCCGCGAGGGCGAGGTGTCGTTCCTCGGCGGCGGCAAGGTGGTCATCGTCCGCGCCGGCCAGCAGTCCATCATCCGGCCCGGCAGCAGCGCTCCCTCCGAGCCGACGGAGATCCCCTCCAGCCTGCTGCGCAAGGTGCAGTGGCCCACGGGGCGGCAGAAGCAGCGGGAGGTGATTGTCCAGGGCGAGGCCGTGCCGGGCAGCCGCCTGGAGATCGCCGGGGAGAGCTTCTCTCCCACCCCGGATGGGACCTTTGTGCGCAAAGTGTCCCTCAAGGAGGGGGAGAACGAGGTGAAGCTCAAGGTCTCCTCGGTGGGCGGCAACAAGGAGGAGGCCAGCGAGAAGATCCTCGTCGACACCCGCCCGCCGAAGCTGAAGATCAAGACCCCCTGGCAGAATTCAGACGGGCAGCCTCCCCCGGGCCCAGGCCAGCAGTAGGTTGCTCCGATAACGTTTCGGAGAACCCGGAGAGCCTTGTAGAGTCAGAGATGATCTGAACCGGCTCGCTCCAGTCCTGCTCCTGCTGCTCGCCTCGGCGGCACCGGCGGATACGCTCGAAGTCCTTGGGCCTTCCGAAGCCGTGCCGCCCGAGGGCTTTTCCGTGGCCCTTGTGCGCCGCGACGCGTCCGGGGCTCTCGTGGCGCCGCAGGCTCCCACGCTGTCCCCCGAGGGCGCCGAGGTGCAGGCCGGGCCTCCCCAGCCTCCGCTGAGCACCTTCGTCGTCGTGCCCCAGCCGGGCGCCCGGACCGTGGTGCTGAGGGCGCGAGCGGGCTCGCTGCAGACAGAGGCGCGGTATGCGATTGGGCCTCCGGCCGCCGGGGTGACGCTCTCGCTGGAGCCTCCCGAGCCCGTGAAGGGGCGGGACAAGGAGGCCGCGCTCACCGTGCGGCTGCTGCGGCCAGATGGGAAGCCGGATGACTCCGGAGCGCCGCCGGTGGTGCAGGTGAACGTGGGCCGCGTGGAGGAGCTGGTTCGCACCGGGCCGGGGACCTACCGGGCTCGCTATGTCCTGCCCACGACGACCTATCCGGAGGTGGCCATCCTCGTGGCGCTCTCCGCCTGGCCGCATCCCCAGTCCATCTATGGCGCGTACGGGAAGATGCTCGTCCCGCTGGCCGCGGCGGTGGATCTGCCGGGCGAGACGGAGCCGAACTCGAAGATCTCCATCACCATCGCCGGGACGACGTACGGACCGGCGCAGTCCGCCCGCGATGGCAGCTTCCAGCTCCCGGTGGTCATTCCTCCCGGGCATCCGTTCGGGCAGGGGCGGGTGGTGGACCTGGCGGGCAATGTCGAGCGCAAGCCCATCAGCCTGGGGTTGCCTCCCACGGATGGCCTGGCCTGTGTGCTCAACCCGAGCCGGCTCCCCGCGGATGGTGCGTCCCGCTCGCGGATGCTGTGCGCGGCGAGCGATCCGCTGGGCCGGCTGGTGCCGGATGCTCGCGTCACCGCGAAGGCGCGCCATGGCACGTTGAGTGGGCCTCAGCGCGCCGAGGGTGGGTTGCTCGAGTGGATCTACACGGCGCCCCGAGAGCTGCCCTCCGAGCCCGAGCGCATCCAGGCCGTCTGGCCGCAGGGGGGCGCGAACTCTCGGGAGGATCTGTCGCTCCAGCTGATCCAGGGGCGGGCGGAGAAGATCGTCCTGACCGTCGCCGAGCCGCAGGTCCATCACGGCGCCCAGGTGGGCGTGTCCGTGTCGGTGCAGGATGCCTTTGGCCGGCCGCGGCCCGGGGCCCAGCTCGCGCTCGCCGTGCCCGAGGGGACCTTCTCCCCGCTACGAGAGGAGCGCCCTGGCTTCTTCACGAGCACGTGGACCCTGCCCGCCGAGGGAGCCAGCCGCGAGGCCTCGGTGACGGCTCGCGCGTTCGGGCCGGTGGGGAACGAGCCCGCGCGGATCAGCGCCTGGGTGAGGGATGGGGCGCTCCTGGTGGGGGTGTCGAATCTGGCGGGGTTGCCCATTCCCGCCCAGCCGTTGAAGGTCGGCGGCGAGCAGCGCGTCACGGGCGAGGATGGAACGGTGAGCCTGGGCCCCTTGCGGCCCGGGAAGATCGAGGTCGTCCACGGCATCTGGCCGGGGCTTCGGAAGGTGATCTACGTGCTGGGGCCGAGCGGCCCGGTGTACCCGCAGGATCCGCCGCTGGTGCCCGCGCCAGTCGAGCAGCGGATCCGGATTGAGACCTTTGTGCCCGTGAACGTCCGGCTCCAGGTGGAGGGCGCGCGGGTCACGTACTGGGTCGAGGATCCCCAGGGGCACGTGCTCGCGGATCGTCCGGTCTTCGTGGCGCTCTCCTCCGGCCACCAGGAGGCGGTGGAGACCCATGACGGGCGGACTCGCTTTACCGTCACGGGGGCGGCGCCCGGGCGCGTGAGCGTGTCCGTGGCGGACGTGAAGACGGGGATGACGGCCGTCGCCGAGGTGAAGCCTTGAAGTGGATGGCCTTCATCCTCGCGGCCGTGCTCCTGCCCTGGGCGGGCCAGGCACAGCAGGCGGTCCAGGATCCGCCGGGGCTCGCGTCCACCCTTGCCGGACGGGTGTGCGAGGACCGGGATGGAGACGGGGTCTGCGGCCCCGACGAGCCAGGGCTCAAGGGCGTGCGGCTCGTTCTGGCCACGGGCAGCGAGGTCCGCACGGACGAGCAGGGGCGCTACCACCTTACGGGCGTGGACTCGCGCACTCCGGATGCGACGGGCGGTGTGCACCTGCGCCCTGGACGCCATCGCATCCGCGTGGATCCGCGCACGCTGCCTCCGGGCGGACGCGTGAGCCCCGAGGCCGTCACCGTGGAGGTGCCCTGGGGCGCTGTCGTCCTCCAGGACTTCGCGGTTCGCGTTCGAGTGGAGTCCGTGCGGCCCCTGTCGCCCGCTCCCGCGGAGGCGCCTCCCCAGGCGGAGCTCCGCTCGGAGGATGTCGCCTTCGTCGCTACCGGCCAGGCCTCGCCGGGAGATCAGGTGCGGGTCGGAGGCGTCGACGCCCAGGTGGAGGAGAAGGGCACCTACCGGGCGA